>JAHZIU010000383.1 GCA_022601315.1 Betaproteobacteria bacterium | reverse complement strand
GGTTAATTGATCAATTCCTCGAATATGATCCATCCTAAAACCACCCCTGGCACTGTGCCAGGCATCGTTTGCATTTACACCGGAAGTTGATGTCAGGTTATCTCGGGTAAAACCTTTTGCATACACACGGTAAGGGGTATTGTCATTGATTTTTCCGCCGTAGCGCGCACCAAAAAAACCATGCTCGAAACTACCACCACCCGCCGTAAGAAATAAGCCCTGCGTTTCTGCAGCTTTCTTGGTGATGACATTAATAACACCGTTAACTGCATTCGCACCCCACACAGCCGCACTGGGGCCGCGTATCACTTCGATACGCTCGATATCCTCCATGAGCGTGTCCAGTTGTTCCCACAACACACCTGCAAAAAGCGGATTGTAGACACTCCGTCCATCAATCAGCACTTGTAGTTTGTTGGCAAAACGGCCATTGAACCCACGTATACTAACAGACCATTTATCGGTACCGATACGTGCAACTTGCACGCCGGGTGCCATCCTTAATGCTTCTGGAATACTGGTTGCACCAGAGCGACGAATATCGTCTTGCGTAATCACAAAAACAGCAGCAGCAACTTCTGATACTTTTTGTGAACGTCTCGACACTGAGGTCACCTCAACATCCATTAATTCTTCAAGGCTCAGACCTATCAATTTGTCTGTGCTAGCTTGATCCGCATTGCCATAAATATCTGCTGCACTGGCAATGTTTAAAATACACGCGCCTGGCATTATTACAATCAAGCTAACCAATAATAATTTGCTTACAGAAGGCAACCTCATTGATACACCTCGGTAGCAAGTTGTAATAATCTTGAGCTAATATCCAGTCCGACACTACGAGCAGATTCCAGATTTACTTCAAAACTGATTTTGTTTTGGGTCAGATACATATTGATCATGACCCCTTTCGCCGCTGCCTGCGGGCTGTCGGCAATCGTCAGAACCGGTTCTCCCTGGATACTTGTTAAAACAGTAGGCAGGTTATCAATGACCGATTTTGAGATAAACAAAACCTGACAATCTTTGCTCTTCTCTAGACTGGTTAAACGCAGTATCTTGATGTTTTTGTTTTCGACTGATTTTGCTTGTAACTTGTCGATTTCCTGACCAAAATAATCTTCTCCATAAATACAAAGATACTTTGTCTGGTCGATGCCTTCAGGCCATTGCGTAAATGCGATAAAGTTATAAAGAAAAGCAGCTTTAACCTGATATTCATTAAACTGATCTGCTGCAAACAACTGCGTACTAAGAATTAAACCTAGCAACAAGGCAATAAGACGGTGTTTCAGTCTCAATTTAAAATTAGGCAGTTTAGTTATCAGACTCATGAATATTACGTGAACATGTAGTAGCCAGCATTAGACTAAAATCTTCTACGATCTTGAGAATAGACATACTGATTGACAAATTAGCGCTTGATATTAATTGCTTCCAGGCTCTATTAATCTCGCTATAATTTTGAAAAAAATTACACATATACGGATAAGCTGGATTTTTATTTAAATACGGTCAATAATTTTTTACTGAGGCTTACAGCTAATAATTTTATTCTCAAAAGACAGACAGATTCTGTCTCTGCCCAAATCTTTAGCCGCATAAAGCGCTTTATCAGCGGCATTGATTAATTGATCCGGCGTTTCGATATTCGCTGTCTTTACAGCAGCTCCAACGCTAATGGTTACTTGAAAATGAAGTTTATCAATCTTGATTTTTTGAGCTTTTATCTGCCGGCGTAATCTTTCTGCAAATAAAGCAGTCGATTTTTTATCTGTAGTATTTGCGCTTGGGCAAATGACCAAAAATTCTTCACCACCCATACGGCAGAATCGATCGCTATTACGCGCAGTCGTATTAATTGAACCTGCCACTTCCTTAAGAACTTCATCACCAATTGCATGACCGTAGGTGTCATTAACTTTCTTAAAGTGATCAATATCAATAAGCAGAACAGCCATTGGATGGCCAGACCGCTCAGAAATGCTCCAGGTTTCAGCTAACATGTTCATGCCAGCGCGCCTATTAGGAATTTCTGTGAGCATATCGGTTAATGCGATATGCTCCAGCTTACGGTTAGTTACTGCCAACTCAGCAGCAAAGTGTTTGAGCTGTTCACGATCACGCTCCCACGACTCTTGTAAAGTACGATAGTGCCAGGCTGCCCGTAATCTGGCTCGAAAAGCGCGAATATTTATTGGTTTTGTTACATAGTCATCCACACCTGCATCAAACGCTTCTATGATGCCTTCTTCATCTTCAAGGCTAGTCAGCATAATGATATATAAGTTCTTTCCCCAATCCGTAGCGCGTAAGGACTGTGTTAATTGAAGACCATCCATAACCGGCATGATCCAATCGGTCACTACAATATGCGGTAAGACTTCCATCGATACAGACAACGCTTGTTTGCCGTCACTCGCCGTATAGACTGTATGGCCCATAACATTAGATAGCAGGCCCTCAGCAAGAACAAGACTGGAAGGATCATCTTCTACTAATAACACACGCAGCGAAGATGCTTCCACTGCATGTTCTACGCGCGGTGCAGATACATTCATCATCTTTTGAAATGGTGGCAGTTGCGAGGCTGAAATTTTGAGCAACTGTCCCCAGGATTGCCATTCCTGTATAACCTGGTCAATCAAATTACCAAACGATTCGGTATCTAAGCTAATTTTCCCGCCAAGCAGTATCAGGCCGGAAATATGCTTGTTACGTTCTGATTCTGAAGCTATTCCAAAATCGGCAATTTGTTTTGCCATATTGAACAAATGTACTATTTGATAGGGGCGAGAACCCTCAGAAAAGGAAGACTCAGCAGGCATCTCATGATAATAGACAGGCTCTACTAGAATATTGGGTACACCAAAGTTGATCAGCATAGCAGCAGTCACTTCATTATGATCGGTTTGCAAAGACTGCTGCTCGAGTTCTAGTAGTGACGTATACTGTGTTTCCTTTTCGATCAGCTCAGAGTATTGCGTAGGATAAATTGTGGCTAGTGCCAAACAACCTATACGAGCCATTAAACCACAAGCAAACAATTCATCTGACGGACAAACCCGGTTCAATTTGCCCAGTTCCTGTGCAGCAATGGCCATCATTAACGAATGTGACCAAAATTTC
>JAHZIU010000382.1 GCA_022601315.1 Betaproteobacteria bacterium | reverse complement strand
TTAGGCACAAGCCGTTTGTACAGTATGCGCTATTTGTTTTGCCCAATAATCGACTTTTTGTTTTGACTCTCCTTCAACCATTACGCGAATCAATGGTTCTGTGCCGGATGCGCGCAAGAGAATCCGGCCTTTGTTGCCCAGATCTTTTTCTGCTTCAAGTTGAATGGCTTTAATCGCTTTGTTTTTGGAGAAATTAAATGATTTCGGAATTTTGACATTGATGAGTTGCTGTGGATACAGCTTAAGGCCACGCAAGAATTCACCCAGAGTTTTATCACTATCACGTAACGCATGTAGGACTTGCATGGCGGCAATAATCCCATCACCAGTTGTGTGTTTATCAATGCAAATTATATGCCCGGAACCTTCACCGCCAAGTTGCCATCCTTCTTTTTTGAGTAACTCCATAACGTAGCGATCACCCACTTTGGCACGTAGGAATGGAATATTCATACTTTTAAAACTGTTTTCTATTGCGAGGTTGGTCATTAAGGTGCCGACAACGCCGCCAGTCAACAGTCCTTTCTGTTGACGATGCTTGGCGATAATATAGATGAGCTGATCGCCATCATAGAGCGTGCCTTTTTTGTCTACCATCATTAAGCGATCGCCGTCACCATCCAGCGCAATGCCTAGGTCAGCCTGATGTTGCTTAACGGCTTTCTGTAGTGTTTCGCAATGTGTAGCGCCGCATTCATGGTTAATATTGAGGCCGTCAGGCTGCGTGCCAATTGTGACCACATCAGCACCTAATTCAAGCAAAACATGCTCCGCAATGTGATAAGCGGCACCATGCGCGCAATCGACGACGATGCGTAGGCCACGTAAATCTAGATGATATGGGAAGCTGCTTTTGCAAAATTCTATATATCGGCCAGTGGCGTCTTTTAGACGCTGAACTTTGCCTAATTGCGCTGAGGGCATTGTTTTTATGGGGGCATTGAGTCCAGCCTCTATTTGATGCTCCATTTCATCAGGAAGTTTGGTTCCTTGAGCTGAGAAAAATTTTATACCGTTGTCTTCATATGGATTATGTGAAGCTGAAATGACAATACCTGCTTGTAGACGTAATGCACGAATTAGATATGCTATGGCAGGGGTAGGCATAGGACCGGATAGAAGCACATCCACGCCAGCAGCGGACAGGCCTGCTTCGAGGGCAGATTCCAGCATATATCCAGATATTCTTGTATCTTTTCCGATTAATACTGTAGGGCGTTCCCCTTCTATGAGATGCCAGTCAGAGGCCGTTAGAACTTTTCCTGCAGAATAACCCAGATGCAAGATAAATTCAGGCGTTATGGGGCTTTTTCCAACATGCCCTCGGATACCATCTGTTCCAAAATATTTTTTAGTCATTTGTATAACTTATTAATAATTAATGATTAACAGAGCGAGTATTGATTGCCTACAAGAACTTATGGAATAGGCCGTTTTATACTTCTGTATGGTGGTGCATTGCGTGATAGATCGCGAGTGCTTCTCTAGTCTCTTTTACATCATGTACGCGTACTATTCTGGCACCTTTAATCACCGCTAGCAAGGCTGCTGCAATACTTTCATGAATACGATTATTGACATCGTTGCCAGTGATTGCACCTAACATTGATTTGCGTGACAACCCAGCCAATATTGGGACGCCTAAATCTGTGAAACTATCCAGATGTTGTAATAATTCAAGATTATGTTGGAGTGTTTTACCAAAGCCAAAACCCGGATCAATAATTAAACGTTCTTGAGAAATACCTGCTGCTTTTGCGGTATTAATACGTTCTTGCAGGAATTTTTTTACTTCAGTAACAATGTCGATATATTTAGGGTTCGCTTGCATGTTTATGGGACTGCCTTGCATATGCATTAAGCAGACAGATACATGATTATTACTGGCGACAGTTTGTAATGTATCAGGTGCTTGTAGTGCATTAATATCATTTATAATTGTAGCCCCTGATTCTATTGCATGGCGCATTACTTCGGCCTTTGAAGTATCAATAGAAATAGGAATATCTGAGCCTGTTATTGCTTGTAGTACTGGAATAACACGATCTAATTCTTCTTCAATACTGACAGATACGCTACCTGGACGGGTTGATTCACCACCTATATCCAGAATATCCGCGCCTTCGTCAATAAGTTTTTTGGCATGCTCAATGGCTTGTTCAGCTGAGTAATAATGCCCTCCGTCTGAGAATGAATCTGGCGTTACATTAACAACACCCATAATGAGTGGTCGGGAAGTAATATTTATGCGAGTATTGGATAGCTGAAACACGACTAGAAAGTGTATTTGGGGAATGAATAACGGGATACGATATTAATTTATCGTATCCCGCTAAATTAGAACTTTTTGGTGCCTTCTGCTTAATCGGCTCCTTTTGTTACACCTTGCGATGGCGGCACTTCAGGTGTTTCATCAGATGGCTCGTCTGTTACATCTTCAGCAGGGGTTGAATCTTCTTTATCTGTTGCTGATGCCATTGTTTGAGGTGGCTTGGGTGGACGAGGGGGCTTGCCATCCATAATATCCTTGATTTGATCGCTATCAATCGTTTCCCATTCCAACAAAGCTTTTGTCATGGCCTCGACTTTATCTTTATTTTCCTCAAG
>JAHZIU010000065.1 GCA_022601315.1 Betaproteobacteria bacterium | reverse complement strand
CACCTGCTCGATGCGTGGGCTTAAGCGTGACTTCCCATTGCATTGCAAGTAATCTCCTTACGGTCTGAAATAGCAAATGCTGTTTCCTTTGGCCAGCAGTCGGATTAAAAATAATCAAAATATGTGGGCGATTGGGTTGTGACTTATTGCTTTGCATAATTGTTTCTTGTGGCGTTTATCTACGATTAATGTAGTTATGTAAACTCTCCATTCTTTCTTACTTATAATGAAACCAAAACTTCAATTAATTGCTTTTCATAAATAGCCTATACACTTTACTAAGATTGTTTGTGGGATAAATGCGAAGTTTAATTGAATTATTGGGTGCATACTGAATTAACTGAAGTTAGAATGACTTTTCGTTTCTACAATGAATTTCTTTTATTTGCACTGGAGGGGATTAGTAGTACGGGGATAATTTAAATCGGATTACCACATGACTTAAACCTAGAATCCCCAGTTGAACCATTAATTATTGGTCAATCTGATGAAAAAATATTCTACCATATGCCTCTCACCCATAAAGGTGAAGCACGCTATAGCACTTATAGCACAGTTATTTACTTTTATTACTGCGTTGCAATTCGTTGTGAACTCGTTATTAAGCCTCATGTGCCTTGCTAGAAATAAATAACAATACATTCTATTAAATCTCAGAAGTAATTAAGAAACCTATACTTTTTACAAGTTTTCATTTTTATGAAAATGATCTACACTCTTTTCATAAAACATAAAAATCAGTCATTATTCGTGCTCTTGAATAGTTGCATAATTGATAATCAGCTTGGATTTTCCAGTTTAACTTAAAAAATTTTTATCTATGTCCCAAGTATTAATAGAACCAGTAACCGATAGTATGCTTACTGAATTCGCAACATTTTTGCATACTCATTTAGAACAAAGTCGCTCTCCGAAAGAATGGGAGTCGGAGTTGAGAGTAAATTGGCAGCCGGACAGACCCAACTATGGTTTTGTTTTAAGGGACAATAATAAAGTTGTCGGAAGCATTGGAACATTCTACAAAGACCGCATAATTAATGGTAGAACTGAAAAAATCTGTAACATAACAAGTTGGTGTGTATTAGATTCTTATAAGCAGCATAGTATGCGATTAGCAATGGCTGTCATTAATCAGCCTGGTTATAGTTTCACGGATTTTTCTCCAACTAAAGTTGTTGGCGCGACATTAAGATTTTTAAAATTTACACCTTTAGATGAAAGTCAGGCGGTTATACTGAATTTGCCTTGGCGCCCTTTTAGTAGTAGTAACGTTATACATCAAGCCGACAAGATCAAACAATTGTTGGAAGGTGATGCGCTTCAAATTTATGAAGATCACGCTACTTTTCCATGGCTAAACCATGTATTGGTTGGCAAGCCTGGCAGCTGGTGTCATGTTATTTATAAAAAACGTGTTTTCAAAGGACTGCCATCGGTGGATATAATTTATTTGAGTTCTAAAGTGTTATTTAATCAATATATTTCTCAATTTTCCACGCATTTATTTTTTAAAGGATTTATAAGTACCCTTGTTGAATGCCGCTTTATAATGTGCCGTCCTTTTTTATCTGCTGTCCGATCCGGTTTTAACCAAAAGGTTTATCTAAGTGACACACTTAATGAAGACGATATTGATTATCTGTATTCAGAAGTTATGGCGCTGAATATATGATAAATAATTTGATATTCGTCTATATAGCATTCTACTCAGCACAATTTCTCTATTAAAATTATGCAACACCATAATTAAATAAAAGCATAATTTTGATGAGGTCTTTGATTTGTGGAGCGTGGCCACGCACTTTCTGTCGACTCAAGCTTTATTCACAGCATCCCTGAATTTGACGCCATCGCGGATGCTTCTTTAATCGTGGCATTAGAAACATATTTTATGTAATCATAACTAATTAAAAAATATTACTCGTTGTTTCTATGAACAACATTTCTCTTGTTATTGGCTTATCCACTGACAGTAATCCTTCCAAAAAATAGTACTGCCCATATTTCTTATTGAATGCAGTTTTAATTCGTAAGTACTAATTGTTGTGAGAATGAAGTAAGGTGTAGGAAGCAAAGATTTTGAACATAATGAATGTGAGCCTTTTAAGGCACCCGAATCAAATAAGGCATCGATTTTGGAATCATGAAAAATACGTATCAAAAATGTATTCGTTTATTCTCTAGCGAGAAGCCACGGGTGTTAATAATTACAAATGAATCTATAGGTAAACAAGATGCAGGGGGAGTTGATTTTGTTTCATTAAGTCATAAGTTCGAAAAAAAATTGCTATGTAATAAATCTACCGATGCGTTGTATGACTTGGTTATTTTAGATCAAGTTTGTGATTCTCCATTATTGTGTGAAAAGCTTGCATCAATATGGAAAACACGTGAAGAAATGTTCACTTCGTTATCAAATCGCATCGCCCCGCAGGGCAGCATAATTATTTTTACTCAGAATACGGTCAATTTACACAAAATTTCTCTTTTATTTTATGCGTTAATTAATACTTTTAAACGGACTCATTCATCGGGTACTTTTTTGCGTCAATATACTAGTGAGTTGAAAGCTGCGAAGTTTATAAAATTTGATTATTTTTATATTTATCCTGATTTTGATTCCTTCAGTCATTTAATATCAATTGACCGGCAAGCGTTTCAAGAAGTTATTTCTCTTAAATATGGCTTACCATTAAATATTCATCGTCATCCTAAGTATTGGCTGCGATGGGTTTTGTGCAAAATTCAGTTGGATCGCTGGCTTTTTTGTTGCCAAATGATCTGGATAAGAAAATGATTTCGCAAATCCTAAATTTCTTATTCAAACAATCTGAATTTCCAAGCGAGCATGATGACTATGTTGTCAATGTGATTGTCCGAGAGCCTGTCTTAATCCATATCTTTTTTAAAGATGGCACAAACTATTTTGTGAAAGCAGCAAAAAAACCGACCAATACAGACATTCAGATGTATAGAGAATTTGTTCTCAATGAAACGGTAGCACAAGAAAATGTTCCTTCTAGTATTCAAAGGATTGGTCGGGAGTGTAATGCGTTGTTTGAGTGTAGTGAGATTTACCCTGATCTTGTGCCCGTGCCCATCTTCTTTAGAGAGTCTGACCATCACGTCATATTGGTCACGCAAGGAATAAAACATACGGTTGTCAATTTAGAAAATATTTTACGGGCAAGATTGGATTTTCGTCATCAAATACAACGATTTTTGATTGGTAAAGAGCGAGTAATTAGTACTGATGGGAGAGAGTCCTGCGACCAGGTATTGGTTTTTGAACAGGCATTAAGTTTTTTGCCGCAGCATTTGTTAGAAAATATTCAAAAAATCCGGCTAGCGCATGACTGGGATACCATGCTT
>JAHZIU010000381.1 GCA_022601315.1 Betaproteobacteria bacterium | reverse complement strand
TTTTTTTAATCTGCTAAACACAAGATTCGACTATAACGCTCATGTAGTGATTTAACGTTTATAAATTGTAAGAAATCAGCTCTTTTTTCTTTCTGATATGTTCTCAGTACTGGTTGGAGTACTGTATGTGTCATCACGTGGATGGGAATGAATTAAACCACCATGGCGGTGAAGATTGGCACGCAGAATGCTTTTTTCCCGAATTTTTTTAATCAAAACCGATAAACAAAAGGTCAATGCGCCGAACAATACGATGGTAGCGCCCGAAGACACATTAAGAAAGTAGCTCAAATACATACCACCGGCTCCGATAAAGATGCCAATAGCGATAGCGTATATTTGCATCGTACTAAAGTTATCTGTCAACATTCGTGCGGTCATCGCAGGCATTATTAAGGCAGCCGCTATCATGGTTACACCTACGATGTTCATAGATACAATAATTGATAATGTGAGCAGCAGCGCAAATAACAATTGCACACGCTCTGTTTTAATACCAAAAACCTGTGCCGCCTCATTATCAAAGGTCGAAAAAAGTAAAGGTCTGTACATGAAAAACATCATGATCATAGTCGCTGCAGTAACCAATCCGATAACCATTAAATCAAAGTCAGTAATGCCTAAAATATTACCAAACAAAGCAGCATCAAGACTTCGATTTAATGTACGTTGCTGACTAATAATAACGATACCCAAAGCGAACATGGCTGTTGTTACAATACCGATGGCGGCATCAGATTTAATCTTTCTATTTTTTGTCATTTGATTAATCAGTATTGCCGCAAGAAAACCCATGGCACCAGCACCAACATAAAAATTAAAGTTGAGCACGAATCCAACAACTGCACCGCCAAATGCTGCGTGCGACAAGCCATGTCCAACATAGCTCATACCTCGAAGCACAACATGTACACCAATTAAACCACACAAGGCACCTACCATAACTGCTGCCAGCAGGCCATGCCTGAAAAATGTATAGCTTAGCGGTTCAAGGAATAACTGCATCGACTAATACGCATTGTGTTATAGATTTAAAGGCGTGCTGTTGGCGATTAAATAATAATCACCATGTTTGATGATAATAATATCGCTGCCATAAGTTTTGGCCAGTATTTCGTTGGTGAAAATATCGCTCGGACGACCTTCTGCGACAACACCATTATTGAAACAGATTACCCATGGTAAGTGTGAGGCAACTGCATTGAGATCATGAGTTGTCAACAAAATGGTCATGCCTTTGGAATTAATGTCACCCAGAAGATGTAGTACCTCATGCTGGGTTTTGATATCGACGCCCGATGTTGGTTCATCCAGTACTAAAAATTGCGGGTCATTTATGAGTGCGCGTGCAAGAAATGTGCGCTGGCGCTGCCCCCCTGAAATATATGCAATATGTTGTTTCAAACAATTGTAAATACCTAATTTCTCAGCCAGATCATGAATACGTTCTCGCTCTTCCTTGCTTTGCCATGGTAAAAGACGTTTCCCGGTATACAAACCCATCATAATGACTTCTTCCACGGTAACCGGAAAACTCCAGTCAACACTTTCCAATTGCGGAACATAGCCAAATTTCCTGCTGTTTGTACAATTTACAGGTTGTTCATTCAACAATACTTTGCCTGAGAATACGGCATGTGTACCTAAAATAGTTTTAAGTAAAGTCGTTTTTCCACAACCTGTAGGGCCCACAATACCAGCAAATTGACCCGCATGAATTTCAAGCGATAAATGAGAAAAAACGATAGTACTATCATAACCGGCGGTAACATCGGTTAAACTGATTGCAGCACTCATTCAAGAGACTAATGCGTAAGATTGTTGACATCGACATGAGCGGCACAATCAGGATCACCCCCCAATGCTTCCGACATGATTGTCATATTCTTAGTCATCATACCGATAAAGGAATCATTAGGTTTTTCAGGCAGTTCGTCATCAGAAAGCTCATCAATAAATTTTGCGCCTGACTCTCGTGCAACTTGTTCCATTACCTTGCTGGGAAAGACTTCTGAACCAAAAATTGCGGGAATTTGTTCATTTCTAATTTGTTCAATAACACGTATGATTTCCCGAGGGCCGGGCTCAGTAAAGTTTGCCGGCTGAATCGCTGCTATTACTTTCATCCCGTAGCGTGGTGCGAAATAAGCAAATGAATCATGGTAAGTCACCAGTTTGCGGTTTTTTTCTGGAATGGATTGGACACAGGCAAAAATTGCTTCATCCAATTGTTTCAATTTTTCCAAATAAACAACTGTATTGGCCATATATGATTGTTTATGCAGCGAATCGAATTCAACCAGACTATCTCGGATAATTTCGACATATTTCATTGTTAAAGCAATATTAGGCCAGAGATGGGGATTTGGGTGGCCATGTTCACGAGGAAAACTGAAATCATATTGCCATTGATCCTCTGCTAATGCGTTATTGCCCAAATGAATTATAGGCGTGCTGTTTTTTTTAACCTTTTCTGCCAATTTAATTGTAGGTAGCTCCAGGTCCAAACCATTTACGATAATTATATCCGCATCAGCCAAAATTTTTGCATCAGATGGCACTGGTTCGAAAGTATGTGAATCTATTCCATTAGGCACAATTCCAACAACATCAACATGTTTGCCGCCTACATTTTCTACAAGATTTGTAATGGGGGGTACGGTAGTGACAATGTGTAACAATCTATTTGATTCTTCAGCATAAGCTGGGTGCAGAACCAACAATACTGTCACAGAGAATAGAAAATAACGCCGGATTAATTGAAATACTTTCATGCAGGTTTCTCTTATTAAATCGAAATAACATTACGGACGCTTAATTAAAAAAACGTTGTTTTGCAGTATAGGAACAGTATTGTATTTTTTAATTAAGATTGTTTTGTATCTGTTGCCCGGTGTATCTTCTGACCTGTCGGAATCGGTGCGAGCGGTCCATGTGAATGACTATGACTGTGACCATTACCATCGCCATGATGGTGATGACCGCCGCCACTATAAGCGCCAGACTCCGGCTCAAACTGTGCATTTTCTTCAATGACTGTCGCACCTAGGCCTTCCAACATTTCTCTCAATACACTGTCTTGACAAATTCGTAGAAAACCGTCTGCCACTTGCGTCATGGTATGACGATTTCCGAGATGAAATGCGCAACGCAAAAGATTATGTTGCGTACTACAGGTTATGCGATAAGTAGGTTCTTCTGCGGAAACAATTTGTACAACTCGACCATCATCGCTGCTAAGCAAGTCGTTATTGCGTAAAACAACGCCTCGTTGAGTAAAAATAGCTACTTCTTCTCCTGAAGCCAGTGCAGTTCGCAGCCGACTATTCTCGCGTAACTCATAAGGCAATACCAATTGCGCGTAGATTGAATCTGCATGCGCCACTTTTGCATTCAATATAAGCATTTAAATTCCTTTAAAGGTTAGAAGCATTTCATAACTGTTGTGATTTTTCGTATCAGATCTTCTTACCATCGCTGTTCTTGAGTAGATGATAAAGTATACAGCCATGGAATTTATTATACATGTTGTAAATAGTGGTATTCACTATAACCGAACATGTTAAGGAGAGAATACATGAATTGATATGGTTCAAAATTATGATGTCAACTTACTGGATGATTAATCCGAATATGAATATGGCGAGCGTTATTGTCAAATCTGGTGTTTGAGCATTTACTACATCTTGGTTAGTCACCGCTTATGGCGATGGGACACGACACTTTATATATGGTACTTTTGAATTATTACACTCGTAGCAAACTAGGCTAGAATACTTTGCCTAAATTATTAACACCCTTCACCAGCCTCAAACAATCCATTCCTGAACAAGGAATTACGTTAATTCATTGTGCTTAATTAAATAACAATATGTCTAAAATTAATTCTAAAATTTCCGAATCATCATCTCCTCTTGAAACGCGTAGTTTAGAAGCCGTATGGCATCCTTGTACCCAAATGAAACAACATGAAACTTATCCACTGGTCCCAATTGTTAGTGGTAAAGGTGTCTGGTTATATGATGCGGAAGGCAGAGGTTATATTGACGCGATCAGTTCCTGGTGGGTTAATCTATTTGGGCATACTAATCCGTATAT
>JAHZIU010000380.1 GCA_022601315.1 Betaproteobacteria bacterium | reverse complement strand
GCCATCCAGTTCAGACGAATCAGATGGTTTTAGTTTAAATAACCAAGCGTTATATGCATCCTGGTTAATTTTTTCTGGCTCGGATTCCAGCTCAGAATTGACAGCGATCACTTCTCCTGAGATTGGGGCGTAGACATCAGCTGCTGCTTTTACAGATTCGGCTACTGCGCATTCTTCTTTTTGTGCAAGCGTATGACCAACTTGCGGTAGTTCAACAAAAACCATGTCGCCAAGTAATTCCTGAGCATGGTGGGTAACGCCTATAGTTACTGTGCCATCACTCTCAGGTTTTACCCATTCATGCGAATTTGTATATTTTAAGTCTGTTGGAATACTCATTTTTTGCTCCAGAATTAGGTCAAATTTTGTTGCTATTTAAGTTAAACTAGCGCCTTACCTTTTCTAACGAAAGGGTATTTTACCACTTTGGCGCGTAGTTTCTTATCTCGTACTAACACACTGACTTCATCACCAATTGATATTTCCGCAGCGATGCGGGCAAACGCAATTGACTGGTTAATCGTTGGTGAAAAACCGCCGCTGGTAATTTCACCTTGATATTCGTTGCCGCCATGATTTGCTACTACTGTTTGGTGTCCACGCAGAACGCCTCGGTCAATTAATACGAGCCCTATCAGTTGCTGTGTTGGTGGGGTATCCAGGAGTATTTGCTTGCCAATAAAATTGCGTTCACTTTTCAAGTCAACTGTCCAGGCTAATCCAGACTCTAATGGTGAAGTTGATTCATCCATGTCCTGACCGTAGAGATTCATGCCGGCTTCCAAACGCAGCGTGTCACGTGCGCCGAGTCCAATGGGTGCAACTTTCGCAGTATGTAAAGCTTTCCAAAGGGCCGTAGCGTCATCAGCAGGTAAAATAATTTCAAAGCCATCTTCACCGGTATATCCGGTACGGGCAATAAAATATTGGTTCAATACGGTTGAATGGAATGATTTCAAGTTTTCTGTGGCGTCTTGTGCATCCGGTATGGCTTGCCAAACTTTAGCGCGCGCATTTGGACCTTGCACGGCAATAATCGATAGATCTCGACGCGGCGTGATTTCCAGTTCAGGTGCAATCGCGTCACGTTGTTGCAGGATCCAGGCAACATCTTTTTCCGCGGTACCAGCATTGACAACAATACGAAACCAAGATTCAGAAAGAAAATAGACGATAAGGTCATCAATGATGCCACCTTGTGGGGTTAGCATGCAAGTGTAGAGGGCTTTGCCAGGAATAGACAGTTTGTCGATATTGTTGGCGAATAATTGCCACAGGAAGGTGCGGGAATCTTCACCTTTGATGTCAACTGGCAGCATGTGAGATACATCAAACATACCAGCATCTTGGCGTACTTTGTGGTGTTCTTCTAACTGTGAGCCATAATGCAATGGCATGTCCCAACCACCAAAATCCACCATTTTTGCATTCATATCACGGTGGGCTTGATTAAGAGGCGTCATTTTCAGCACGGACTTTTCTCCCGAAAATAAAAAATAAGTCATTATAAATGACTACACCCCTCTGTCCTTGTTACCTGAGAGATTTGCAGATAAAATTTCCGCGTGCCCCTTCGGTGGCTAAGAAAAACTCAGCGCTCTCCAGATTGCCTGTCACAAACGGTTCTTAGGGTACAAGTTGATCTTGACCATGCCTGAGCGATTCCGGGGGGGTTACGCCTTCGGCGGCGCTTTTAAAGAAACAGCGCACTCTCCTGCTTGGACATGAAATGGCAGACTGCGAACTATACCTTAGCAAGTGCGGTTTGTACAAGAAGTCTTGCTAAATTTAGTAAAATATTTAGGCATATGTTTTAATGAGGCCCTAATGAAAATGACTTAATAACAGATTGATTCGTCATTCGTTGTTAATGGGGCGTATTTTTTTGAGAAATTGAAACGCATTGTCCTGCATGGTGATTTCTTAAAGTTTAAACAAAAATTTTGGTGTAAGGAAGAAATGAAAACTGTTTTGATAACCGGTGTAAACCGGGGCATTGGATTGGAATTTGTGCGTCAATATGCGATTGAAGGTTGGCGCGTGCTGGCATGTTGCCGTTGTCCTGAGTCCGCTGATGCACTGAATAATTTGGCGAAACAATATTCGGATCAGGTTAATGTGTATGCATTGGATGTTGTTCAACATGAACAGATTGAACAGTTGTCTCAGTCGTTATCTACAGAAACAATTGATTTGTTGATTAATAATGCAGGTGTTTATCCGTCAGCAAGAGGTAACGGTTTTGGTAAAACTGACTATGACGCATGGGCCTATGCATTTGAGGTAAATGCAATGTCGCCACTTAAGATGTCGGAAGCATTTATAAAGCAGATTGCCAAAAGCAAATTGAAAACAATAGTAACGATAACGAGCAAGATGGGCAGTGTGGCTGATAATCATCGAGGCGGAAGTTACATTTATCGTTCCAGTAAATCAGCGGTTAATATGGTGGTTAAAAGTTTAGCTGTTGATTTGAAAGCTGATGGTATTACGGCTGTTTTGTTACATCCAGGATGGGTTAGAACAGACATGGGTGGACCTAATGGCCTTATTTCAACTGAGCATAGTGTTACGGGTATGCGTAAGGTTATCCGCGAACTGACCTATGCTGATTCTGGAAAATTTTATGCTTTTGATGGCCAAGTTGTTCCCTGGTGAGGTATTGTTGGTTTGGTTTCTATGTCCATTTAGTTAGCTTGGAAGTTGTATGACGGTGAGATGGCAGCAAGATGGATTCATTATTAGCGATGATTATGCAGCTATAGATGTTGCACTTGTACATAATTTTTTACGTTATTCGTATTGGGCAAAAGAAATACCCAGAGAAACCGTTGTCCGGTCATTGGAGAATTCGCTCTGCTTCGGATTGTTTTATAAGAATGATCAGGTAGGATTTTGCCGTGTTGTAACCGATTGTGCTACTTTTGCCTACTTGGCTGATGTTTTTATTATAGAAGCCTATCGTGGACAAGGGCTGGGTAAGTGGTTGGTTGATTGCGTGTTGCAACACCCTGAGCTGCAAGGTATACGCCGCTGGATGTTAGCGACATTGGATGCTCATTGGCTTTATGAGAAACATGATTTCGTTCCACTCAAACATCCAGAATGGTTTATGGAAATAGCAAAGCCAGATATGTATCTAAAAGATAAAAGTTAGTCGCTAATAAATTGTGGTTATTAACATATTTTTATTATTAGCTATCGCTATGTGTCAATAAAAATTACATAATAAAGGACAGACAAATAATGGGTTTTAATTTTTTAAAGGTACAGTCATGAGTAATCAATCACTGGGTGATGTAGTCATTGATGAATGGGTGCAGGGCAAAGAAAAAAGCGTTAATGATTTTAATGGTTCTGTTGTTTTAATAGAAGTTTTTCAAGTTAATTGCCCAGGGTGTTTTATTTATTCATTGCCAAAAGCGATACAGTTACATGAGCAATTTAATGACAAAGGCTTAGTGGTTATTGGATTGGCGACCGCATTTGAGGACTACGATAAAAATACCCTGGAAAATCTGGAAAAATTAGTGACTACAGGTGAGGTGATTGGAGAAACATATAAGGCATTGAATCAATATGGGCTTCTTACTGACGGAAAGGTTGCGTGGCGTTTTCCTTTCGCGGTTGGGATGGATCGAGTGGTGCCGGATAATGAGCCGATAACTGACGAGCGGGTGATGTCTTATATTCGGAAAATTCTACCGGAATTCGATCAGCTTCCAGAAGACCAGAAACAAGCCGTGATTTCTCAGGTTAAGCAGTATATGCAGCAAAAAACCAAGACAGCGGAGACCTTTGAGCGCTTTTCTTTGCAGGGTACGCCTTCCTCTATTTTATTTGATCGGGAAGGTCAGTTAAGAGATGTTTCGTTTGGACAAGTTGAGCATAAACAGTCGCTGATTGAGCAGTACTTGTAAAAAATCAAATAGCCGGGGCACTAGTGC
>JAHZIU010000379.1 GCA_022601315.1 Betaproteobacteria bacterium | reverse complement strand
ACGTGAGTATGCGGTGATAGCTCGCGAATATCTTGTGCTGTTAACTCTGCTAACTGTTCCTCATTAACATGGTGAATAAGCTCTAACCGGGCAAGCGAGAAATCCTTTTGCATCGGAATTGACACGGTAGGTCGCCAACGACCAAAGCGACGCTTACCTAGTCCACCATGATCCAACCGTGACCCCAAAATACCAATAACAACATTATTCATTTGAATAATTATCTATCTTTTAAAATAGTTTAATTATAAATTGATTGCTGCTTCTAAAGTAATAAATTTTAATATGGATATGTTTTTTGTTTATAAAACAGGTGGTTTTAATAAATTTAGGCTATTTTATGAATTCTGGCACATTCATTGCTTTTAATGAATTAAACAGAAGGAGAAAATCATGAGTACTACATACGAAGTCGTAGCAGAGAAAAACCGTGCGGTAATTAAATCGTGGACACGGGATGTAACCTTTGACGACAACGCAAAAGAACAAGTACGCAACATTGCGAGCATGCCATTTATTCATAAACATATTGCAATCATGCCAGACGTACATTTAGGTAAAGGCGCAACCATTGGTAGCGTCATCCCGACGATTGGCGCAGTAATTCCTGCTGCAGTAGGTGTTGATTTAGGTTGCGGGATGATGGCAATACGGACCAGTTTAAACGCAAGTGATTTGCCCGACTCATTGATTAATTTACGTCATGAAATTGAAAAAAACGTACCGCATGGCCGTTCTGCCAATTTCCAACACGGGCGTGATAAAGGCAGTTGGAACAATTTGCCTGAAGACGTGGTGCGAGCTTGGCTGACTTTAGATGATGGTTTTAACCGTTTGTGCGAAAAGCATCCATTTTTAAAAAACACCAACAATAAGCAACACTTGGGAACACTTGGAACTGGGAATCACTTTATTGAACTGTGTTTGGATGAATCAGATAACGTTTGGGTGATGCTGCATAGCGGTTCACGGGGTGTAGGAAACAAAATTGGTTCTGAATTTATTAAAAAGGCAAAAAAAGACATGGAGCGCTGGTTTATCCATTTACCAGATAAAGACTTGGCATATATCCCGGAAGGCAGCCAACATTTTGGCGATTATATTGCTGCGGTTTCCTGGGCGCAGGATTTTGCACGAGTTAACCGTCAGGTGATGATGAGCCGGACATTGGCGGCATTACAAAAAATTGTGCCCAAGTCTTTTACTACAGAGCTGGAAGCGGTTAATTGTCACCACAACTATATAAGCCGTGAGCACCACTTTGGAAGTGATGTTTGGGTAACACGTAAAGGCGCGGTTTCTGCCAGGTCAGGTGAAATGGGAATTATTCCGGGTAGCATGGGGGCGAAGTCGTTCATTGTACGCGGGCTTGGTAATGCGCAGAGTTTTTGTAGTTGTAGCCACGGTGCAGGCCGGGTGATGTCACGTGAAGAAGCCAAACGCCGCGTATCAATGGATGAGCATTTAGCCGCAACCGAAGGCGTGGAATGTCGCAAAGACAAAAGTGTGATCGATGAAACGCCATCTGCTTATAAAGATATTGAAAAAGTTATGGCAGCACAATCCGACTTGGTTGAAATTGTACATACATTGAAACAAGTGGTTTGTGTAAAAGGATAAATTTACAAATTAGGTGTTAAGAAACACAAAAGAATTTGGTCGGTTTTTATCGCTAGCGGAACTGGTTCAAAAAGCCAGCCTGACACAGTTTAAATTTTTGAATTTGTGTATCAGCGTTAAAAACAGCCAAGTAATGCGACTATAGCTCAGCTCGGTAGAGCAACGGGTACAAAATATCCGTGGTCGCTGGTTCGAATCCAGCTAGTCGCGCCTTCACTGTAGCTCAGTTGGGTAGAGCAGTTGATTAATAGTCAACCGGTCGACGGTTCAAATCCGTCCGTGAAACCACCCTGAAAAGGTGTTTTAAGTGGAAAAGCTAGCGATAGCGAGTTGGTTCGAATCCAACGCATTGAAGTAGATGGAGCACTAGGTGCTGCGCCTTGATAGCGGCAAGCAAAGTATGTTGATAGGTGGTTCACTATTTTCATATGGAAACTTACTGTGATCAACTTGGAGTTTGCCATAAATATGGGTTTGTTAGTTGCGGATAAGTTGATGGTTTAAACAAACTCCCCAACTCACACAAATAGGTATGCCAAACCCTAAGTAGGGGTAGCACCACTTTATTTATTGGAGAAAAAAATGTTATTTCAACAAAAATATATTATTGCAGAGAGCCAAAAAGGCTTGCTGTATAAAGATAAAAAATTCATCAAGGTTCTTGACGCAGGTGTATACCGCTTTTGGTCAGCCGGTAAAAATTATGAATTAAAGCTGGTAGAAACGGCTGCCTGGAATCGGGAAATTACCAGTGAAGAAATATTATTGGTCGTTGAATCGCATGTGGCTGAATTTACCCAGCACGTTGATCTATGGGAAACCAGCGCAGAAGAAATTGGCCTGATATTTGAGCAAGAGACATTGAGAGACATTAAATTGCCAAGCCAACGTGGTGCTTTTTGGAAAGGCGTCCGAGAAATCCGCGTGGATAAAATCAATATCAGCACTAATTTTAGTATCACGCAACGTATGGCTGCATTGATGCTTGGGGCTGAGAATGTAAAACTGCGTCAGTCAGCAACCAATGCAATTTTTGCGGTTACTGTGCCTGAAGGCCATGTTGGTTTTTTAGAAATTGACGGTAAAGTGACAGAGACGTTAAAGACAGGTACATACGCGTGGTGGAAATTTAGCCGTGTGCTGAAGACCAAATTGTTTGACATGCGTTTGCAAAATATGGAAATTAACGGT
>JAHZIU010000378.1 GCA_022601315.1 Betaproteobacteria bacterium | reverse complement strand
GAGGAAGGAAATCGTCACATCAACAGTATTGCGGGTGCAGTTATCCCGGTCTTTACGAAGCTTTAAGCTAAGTTAGGCAATACATCACCGGTACACCACTGTCGTAAGACAGCCGGTGTGCCGGTTTTTTTATGTAGTCAAATGTGAATAGCAAAAAATGAATGAATGCTCCTCGTACACCGCTAATACAAAGCAAGTTCAAAACCAGCAAGTGCGCCTTAAAGTACAAACTGTATTTTCGAAAAAATAATTAAAAACAAATAGAAACAATGATTAAAGGCAAAAATCTAACGCACTAGTGCAATTTTGGGCTAGGTATTCAGTGGGTGCAATTTTTTAATTGTGCGATGGTCATGCCGACACTATATATTGAATAAATATTTGTAATAAAATTAAAGTTTTGAACCAGTTCCAACTAATAGAGAAGACGTTATCTTATATGCAAAATTGTCAGGGTCTTGACTATCTAGTCTTTGACCATCAATTTCTGCATGAGGGTACATGAAAAAAGGCAATTTTCCAGCAGTACTATGTGGTGTTAACTGAATGTCCTGCAGATGATTAAATGTTACCCAGTTCATTTCCCAGGTGCCAAAAAACTTTTTTCTTAAATTATTAATGCTTGGATTGTTGCGAGGCAAGTTTTCCATATGAACAACTTTGATGACATCGGCTGGATTCACGGGTATCCATCCAATATTATTTAAATAGAATTCTGCGCGGCAATGTTGTAATTGCGTAATGTCGTTTATTTTTCCCAAGCTTGGATGTAATTCAGATTCGTTCATACGAATGCCGTATTGGATACGCGCAGGAATGCCAATAGCACGAGTTAGTCCAACAAAGAGTGAATTGATATCAACATTTTTTCCATGCATTTGTTGGTTATCCAGCATAAATTTAATGTCACCTGTACCGCTCCCTCGTGAGTTTGGATCATGGTGTGTGTTATCAATAACCCAGTCATAAATGGCTCGAACCTTATCTATTGTGGTTGTAGCATTGCTTTCTTGAATGATTGTTGTGGCAGTATTCATCACGATGCCTTTTAATGGCATCAAATGAGTTGGTTTGAGAAAGGGTTTGATGGAATTTGGGATAGCCGTTTTGGTGTTAGTAGTATATGTTGTTAAATCAATAAAATGATTGGATGTTTTGACTATGCTGCTAACGGTAGCTTGTCGTTCGCTATTTCCTTGCCATTCTGCAAAAAATACAGGGAAGCTACTGCTTTTGAGGTTGGTAAATTGTGCTTTTTGAGCGGTTCCATTCCATAAGTTTCCTTGCGTAAATTGGAAGGTATTGTCACTTGTGTCAGCAGGTAAGGGGAGCCATAGTCGCGCCGTTTTTCCGGTAGTTGGGAGCGTAATGTGATAAGTCAAACGGAAGCTATTCCACTTTTCGTAATCTAAGATACGTTTTGGCAATGCAAATAATGTTGATATTGGATTGAGAAGCATGCCAGCACCCATAATTGTTATAAAATGTCTGCGATTCATAACTCTCCTTAGAAGTAAGTTTTTGGATAAACGCATCGTATCATCTGCACATATTAATACTATTATATTATGCCAAATTTATCAGCTGAATTATTACCTGTAGTAGAACTAAAAACAGGCCCGTTACACACGCATACGATTATTTGGATGCATGGTTTGGGCGCAGATGGGAATGATTTTGTACCCATTGTAAATGAATTAAAATTGCCTCAAGATAAGCAGATTAAATTTATTTTTCCGCATGCACCTGAGCGGCCAGTTACCATTAATAATGGTTATGTTATGCGAGCATGGTATGACATTAGCAATACAAATTATGAAGATGAATTAGGGATAAGAAATTCTCAGAAAGCGATAGATGCGCTTATAGAGAATGAAATCCAGAACGGTATAGCATCTGATAATGTACTTCTTGCTGGGTTCTCTCAGGGTGGCGTAATGGCGCTACAGGTTGGTCTACGTCATAAGAATCCACTTGGTGGAATAATAGCGTTATCATGCTATTTATCTCTGGCAGATACGCTTTTAGATGAAGCTGTATCAGTTAATGCAACGATACCAATTTATATGTCTCATGGATCTCAAGATTCAGTGATTCCTATATTACGGGCAGTCACTTCAAAAGAAAAATTGTTGGCAGCTAACTATCCAATTGAATGGCATGAATACCCTATGGCGCATTCAGTCTGCATGGAAGAAATTGAAGATATCAGTCGTTGGTTATTACGTTTCATGAAATAACAGGTAGATGGTTATCAGGGGAGGTTAACGTTGTTTTGCAAAGTAAATTAATGACGTAATATTTACTAAGAAGAGTTAAGCGTTGACATCAAAACAATTATGTTTGCACATGATCTGTTATGGTATGGCCACACAAATTATTAGGTTTTTGGAATATTTAAGGATCATTTTGTTACGCTGCGAATCTTGACTTTTTGTCGGATATTTATGAATGGGCGAATTGGATGTGTTTGATGATTTTCCGCTCCAATTTTTTGGAATCGTTATATTTTGTTCACTTAAATAAGAAATGATATTAGCCACCTGGAATGTAAATTCGTTGAAAGTTCGTTTGTCTCAAGTTATTGAATGGTTGGATGTTAATCAGCCTGATTTCTTGTGCTTGCAGGAAATAAAATTGCAGGATGAAAACTTTCCCTTGAGTGAAATTGAAGCAGCTGGCTATCAATCAGTTTTTGCAGGACAAAAAACTTATAATGGTGTTGCTATTCTCAGTAAGCAAGCTGGGATTGAGATAGTCACTGCAATTCCTGAATTTGATGATGTTCAGAAAAGAGTGATTGCCGGAACTTACGATGATGTTCGCGTCATTTGTGTTTACGTGCCAAATGGAGACACTGTTGGGTCAGAAAAGTATGGATATAAATTACGTTGGTTGCCCGCATTAAATAAGTGGCTACAAAAGGAATTGGTTGCTTATCCAAAACTGGCGTTATTGGGTGATTTTAATATTGCCCCGGACGATCGTGATGTTTATGATCCCGAAATTTGGGAAGGTAAAGTATTGTGTAGTCAGCCAGAACGTGATGCTTTTGAACAATTACTAGATCTTGGGTTTTCGGACAGTTTTCGATTGTTTGATCAACCAGAAAAAAGTTACACTTGGTGGGATTATCGCATGATGGCATTTCGTCGTAATCGGGGCATGCGTATTGACCATATCTTATTGAGTAATGAGCTTACCAAAATTTGTACGTCATGTCAGGTAGATAAGACAACGAGAAAACTTGAGCGGCCTTCTGATCATGCGCCGGTTTGGGCTGAGCTGTCAGACCGATAGATTGCCGATAGATTGATTAGGCACTAGACTTAGGTTGGTAATTATAATCGAAGAATTAGTTCATGTCAGGCAAGCTTTTTTGCTCATACCGAAGCGTGTTGAGGTTTTCTTCACGAACATTAATTTCATTTCTTAGCCGTTCTACCCGGTCCAGATATCGCTGATAGTTACGTTCACTACCTAGACGATCTGGTGTGCCACCTTTATATTCTTTTCTTAATTCATCAAGGCGACTGGATTCTTCGTGAATTTTTTCTTCGATGGCTGCACGTTGTTCCCTGTTTTTGGTATCTTCTTTTCTTTTTTTAATTCTTTCGTTTATGTTATCAGAATCAACAGGAGGTACGACGACAATTGGTGGTAGATCAACCTTCGTTGCCTCATTAGAACGAATATTTGAGTAGGTAACATTGCCGTGTTCATCAACATGCTTATACATACCTGAGAACGCCAAGCATGAATAGCTGGTCAGAACAACAGTGAGTAGGAAGTAGTTAAATTTCATCGATTGCTATATAT
>JAHZIU010000377.1 GCA_022601315.1 Betaproteobacteria bacterium | reverse complement strand
CGCTGAGTCAATTTGTTCAAGCATGCCAGTGCATTTTGTTTTTGTTCAGCACCGGCCATCTTCTTTTCAGCTTCAGCAAAAGCAGACCGCACGCCGCTCAAGAGTTTTTCACGTGTTACCGGTTTAGTCAGAAAATCCATTGCGCCAGCTTTGATTGCTCTGACACTCATAGGGATATCGCCATGCCCGGTAAGAAATATTATAGGCAACAATGTGTTACGATTAATCAGTTCGTTCTGAAGCTGCAGGCCATCCATTTCTGGCATTTTCACGTCTATGATGATACATCCGAAAGAATCCGGTTCAAACGCATTGAGAAAAGCTTGTGCACTCGCAAATGACTTTACGCTGATGCCTGCCTGTTCGATCATAAGCGTGAGAGAATCACGTACTGCTGGATCGTCATCCACGATATAAACGATGGGCTTATGAACATTCATGACGCATAAGGTAAAGTGAAATGAAATTTGGCGCCTTGAGTAGCGTCAGGATCGACCCAAAGTTGGCCGCCATTGGTTTCGATCAATGCGCGACTAATTGCGAGCCCCATGCCGATACCGTTTGGCTTTGTTGAGAAAAAAGGCTCAAAAATACGTTTAGCCATATCTTTGTCAAGACCCGGCCCATTATCTTGTACTATTACCAAAGCCATGTTTGTTTCTGCAAGCGTTTGCACTGATATTGTAATTGTTGAGATTGGCGCACCTGCTATAAGCATTGCTTCAGCAGCATTTTTAATTAGATTGACCAGCACCTTCAGTATTTGGGTGCGATTAGCCTGAACATCCGGTAGATCTTGCTGTAAATTCAGCACTTGATGGAATTCTTCATAGCCATCGTCACGTGCCATGCTAAGCGACTCATTTATGATGCTATTTAGATTCAGTTGCTCGGTTTTTATTTCACCTTTTTGTAGAAACGCAAGTAACTCGTGCAAGCTGCGACCCGCACGCTGTGCCTGTTCTACACAACCTTCCAGTGCTTTTTTTACTTTATCAAAATCAATTTCTTGGTTAGCTAGTGCCTGTAATACCACTTCGCTATAAGCAGAAATTGCGGTTAACGGTTGATTAAGTTCATGCGCAATTGCGGACGCGGTTCTTTCTGCAACCTGGTGTTTAAAGAGAGATTCTATTTCATTCCGTTGGTCTTGTAGCTTCTTTTGAAGATTCTTTTTCTCTGTAATATCCTGTGCTACACCGACCAGTCGCCTTGCGTGTCCGGCTTCGAAGTGTACCCGCCCAATTGTGGATATCCAGTGTTCAATCCCGCTTCTGGGGTGAATGACGCGAAACTCAGCACTGAATTCGCCATTACCGGTGGGATCTATTGCATGATTGTAAGCTGCCTTTCTCGCTGCACGATCTTCCGGGTGTATCATGGGTAAGAATTCATCATAAGTTACTGATTCATTCGATTCTTCTCCCCATAGCCTGCGCATTTGTGCATCCCAGTAAATTATTTTGTTCTCACAGTCGCAGTCAAAAATGCCCAGGCTAGCTGCTTGTTTGGCCAGGCGTAATCGTTCTTCACTGGCCCGAAGTGCTTCTTCTGTTTTAAGGCGTTGATCAGTAACAATAAATGCAATTAAAATGTAAAGTTGCCTCTGTGTTTTTATGGGGCTGAGGCTAATATCTAATATCATTTCTGTGCCGTCACAATGGAGTGCGGCAAGCGCTTTGCCATTGCCCATAGCGCGTTTATCGGGATTATTCAAAAAAAGCGCCCGATAGTGTTGGTGTTGCTCGCGATACCGAGCCGGCATGAGCATTTCAACCGTTATTTCACATAGTTCGTCCTCGCTATAACCGAACAGCAGTTGCGCAGCTGGATTTGCCAGCGCTATGCGACCAGTATCATCAACCAGCAGCTTTGCTTCTACTGCAGCATCAAATAGTGTACGGAAACTTAAGTTTTTTAGTGCATCCGTCAAGCGATATCCAGTTGTCGTTGTTACAAGATTTACGTCATAACAGTAGTAGTTTACGACAAAAAAATAACTTTTGAATATAAGTGTTAGCCCTTACGTGTTAGCACTAATATTGTCGTCGGATATTCTTTGGTAAAGTGCCAATCAGGAAACAAAAATACTAATTCCTTTTCTCTGATTGTCGACGCACAGGCGTCGCTTATTTTCTTTATAAGATATAAGGGGTCGATATGGAATCTATAACAACGCAACCAAAAAACACCAAGAGTGCCAAGGGTACCAAGAGCGCTAAGAAAATATTATCAGTCATGGATAATAAATCCACAGCGTTAAACAATGAAGACCGAAATGCTCGTGTTGCAGTTTCAGCATACTACAAAGCACAGGCTCGTGGATTCAAACCGGGGAACGAGTTGGCAGATTGGCTGGCTGCAGAAGCGGAGGCCAACCAATGAGCGTGTTATCCATTAATCGGCAAACGAATACACAACCACTCGTTAATATCAATCAAACGGATGTTCCTGTTGATGTCAAATCAGAAGTTAATGATACTGAATCCGCAGCTTTGACGCTTTACGATAACGGCATGATTCGCGATGGCAATCAGGAAGTGACAGCGTTGTTCGGTTATTCAGCCAACCAATTGACGGGACAGCATATTATCAGGTTATTGCCACAATTGGCAGAAATCAAGCTGATTCAGGACAAGCGGGCTAATTCATATTTGCGTTTTCTTTCACGAATGGGTCGCCACTTTGAAGCTGTACGCATGAATGATACAAATTTTACATGTACGCTTTTTTTTAATGATGTGACGTATCTCGGTCGACACTTTATTCGTGTGATTATTTGCCCTGTCAAGTAAATAATCCACCTGAAACCAACAAATCAAAAGCGATAATTTTTAATGAAAGAAAAATTTCTACACTCGTAACAATTAATATAAATAATTGGAGAAGAATCATGCGACGAATTTATTTTCTAGTTCCAGACATAGCCACCACTAAAAAAATTGTTGATGATTTGTTGTTAACACGTATTGAAGAACAGCACATTCACGTAATTGCAAAGCGCGGCACACCACTTGAAGATTTACCTGAAGCTAATCTTTTACAAAAGAGCGATTTTATCCCTGCAGTGGAACAAGGGCTGGCATTAGGTGGATCAACGGGTATGCTGGCAGGATTGGTTGCAGTTGTCCTTCCACCAGCCTCAACGGTAATTGCGGGCGGCGTCTTGTTGGCAACCACACTCGCAGGCGCGGGTGTCGGTGCTTGGTTAGGCGGCATGGTGGGGATGAATGTCGGAAATCGACGAACTAAAGAGTTTGAAGACGCGATTGAAACGGGTGAATTACTTGTACTGGCCGATGTGCCGACTG
>JAHZIU010000376.1 GCA_022601315.1 Betaproteobacteria bacterium | reverse complement strand
TGGTAAAATGATGATTGCGCTTCATCGCGGCCCAAAAACTGATTGGGTAACGGCAAATATATCGGGTTTAAATCACAATTGCAGCGTTCAGGAATGGATTCAATGTGATTTAGAACGAGTAATTCAAGAAAGCGGATTCAGAATTGAGTATGCGCGTCCTTTTGAACGGCCAGGCGGCCGATTTCCTTTGTTAACTATCATGGCAGCACATCATCAGCAGTCATGACATGGTGACAAACTGTGATGACCGTATCAGTAGTGCATCAATTTCGATACTCAGTATTGTCTAGTGCATTGTTAAAAAATTCAGAGTTCATTCCATTGCTGTATTGCAGAAATTTTTTCTATGCTTTACATCAGGATGATCTCTGAATTTAAGAAACGCCTCATAAATGATAACAGGTGGGGTAATAGTTATTTCTGGGCGCATATTGGTAACGTGGCTGTGAATAGCTGTTATTGTAGTAATTACGATTATAATTACCACGAGGTGGACCGTAGATTTGATTGTAGCCACCATAATGTTGTTTATGTCGTTTCCTGTAATGACGTTTATGATGATGATGGTGCGAATGCCCGTAATCATATCGGTCATAATAGTGATGGTTGGAATGGCCATGTCTGTAATGACCTTTGCCGGCTTCGGCAACAATGGGTATTATTGCCAGAGCTAAACCCAGTAGTACTATAAAGGTTACGCCAGTGGGTATTGTTTTCTTGTTTTTCATTGAAATGTCTCCTTTCGGTTCGTACCCCGATGTTATTAGGACAACTTCACTTTAATTAAATAAGCATGAATACAAACTGAACAAAATATATATTTTTAAGGATCCCATGTACGTGCAGCCTGCTTGTTAGCATTGATCCGTTGTAAAGGAAGTTTATGGAAGATACTTATGATGGAGGAAAGCGGTTGTGACGAACCAACGAATTAATGAAATATAAGAAAAGATACGGTTATCTTTGCTCGAAATAAAACGTAGTTTGCTGATTAGTGATTAAGATAATATTCAACGATGAGTGAGGGCTTTTGAGAATTGTTTTTTTCTAAATCAGAGGGCAAGTCGTGCAATTGATTAACAATTTTTCACTTGATCTTAAGAGACGGACGTTAAGGGGTAAACTCGTACGCAACAAAAGCGAATAAATGTGTTTCTCTAGGTAGTAACCGCTGTTCCTCTTTAACAAAGTAACAGCGGTTACAGGGAAAGATTTTTAGATTGAGTTTTCCCGCAGAATTTTCATAATCCTGGTGACTTCATTTTCTATTTGATGGGTTGGGAAGTCCTGGTTTTTTAACTCTGTTCGGAGTCTGAAAGCCATCTCCAGAATAAGTAACTCTATTGTGTTTCTATCCCCCTCTTGCAATGCGGCCTGATATTCTGACTGGAATCTGTTGATTGCAATCATTAAGGGCCCTTCGTCGTCAACATCAGAAAAAAGTGTTTCCAGTTCATATTTTAAGTTGCTGGAGACAGCAGCTTGAGTTGGTGCTATTTCTGGTTCGGGTTCAGGAGGGAAAAGTATGTGTATATATACCGACAGCATGATGAGTGCAATGCCAGATAAGGTAGTGGTCAGTACAAAACGCGTTAGGGTGTATTCTTTTCCCCGTATCTTTATAATCTTGATTTGCTTGAGTCCCAACTTGGCAAGGTAAAATGTTCCTACGAGAAAGGGAATGGCGCCAAGTGCCATTATAATTGGTACTATCGGATGCACGGTGTCTACTCCTAATATCTTTAAAGTCCAGTGTTACAACAGTTACAGCAACTTGTATAAGTCTAAATAAATAGTACTTATCTTTAGTCTGAGACTGGGATTATTGATGAATGCCCAATCTTAATCAACGCATATTTTAGCTCAAATAGATATTTAGTTATTACCTGTTTGAGCATGAGTTTGATTAATTGGTACAACCTGGATTTTGTATTTTGTCAAATTGAGCCTATTTCAGCTGTACAGGGCGTTGTGATTCTGACCATTTGTCAAATAGGCCAGATTTAGATTTGAAGGTTGAATGAACGTGTTGAGACGATGTAGACAAGAAGATTAGGAGCTTGTGTGATACAAGCTCTTGGAAATTTTATTGCGGTGGTGCCGGCGGTGGATTGCCAGGTGGCGGTGGCGGTGGTGTAAAGCCAGGTGGTGGTGTTGAAATATTGCTGCTGGGACTTCTGTTTGCTGAGGGATCTGTAATATTTCCGGATACAGGTACGCGGTGGCCTTTCGCGTACATACACTGTATATAGCTCATGTCATAGCGATGTTGGCTGGCATAGCCCGAAGTTTGGGAGGCACTTGAGCCGGCTAATCCACCCGCTATAAGTCCTACACCTGCACCAATTGCGGCACCTTCTCCACCACCGCCAATAAGTGCACCGGAAGCGGCGCCTAAGCCTGTTCCAACGGCTGCACTTTGCACGCCGCTACTTTGGGATGCTTTTTGAGCTGTTGTGCCACCAACTTGCACATAGGCATACTGCCGACACTCATGGTCATCAGCACGAAATTGATCGAAACTTTTTCCTGTTCCTGGTAGTGTCAAGACACTAGGACCTGACGGTAAATTGATGCAAGCAGTTAGGAGTAAAATGATTAATGGGATAAGTGATCTTTTCATTGTTAACATGGTTCACCTCATTGATATTATTGAGCTGGTTTTGGTGCTACTTGCAGCCAACCACCAGGGCATTCTCTGACATAAGGGTAATAACTGTCCGAATCGCTACAATAATGCCAGTAATTGGTTTGTGGTTGCATCGAGCCGGTTGTTTTTTGCTGGGTATAAATCGGTGGTGTCGAAGGCATAACAACTGGTGGTGTCACGGGTACAATAACGGTCGAGGGGTAACTATAAACGGGCGGGTAAAAAAAGGGATCTTGATAGCCAAATGCTGAATACCCATAGTAGCCAGGGTAATGCCCTAGGTTTATTCCAAAATTAAATCTGTTATAACCGCCATGTGCCGAAACTACACTACTGGCAAATAATGCAAGTAGCGTAAAAATCAGAGTGATTGAGTTTAACTTTTTCATACATTAGCCAGCAGTTAGAGGATTACAAGTTACATTCTTTTTATTGGTTTGATACTATTAATGATCTTAAAACATTCATGAAATTTGTACAATCTATCAATTTATCGAGTTGGTGATGGTGGAACTGTGTATCCTGTGGACTGGTTCGATACGTTTCTATTTTGATTGTTTATACTTTTCGAAATTTCACCAGAAACAGGAACGCGGTGGCCTTGTGCATACATACATTGTATGTAGCTATTATCATAGCGTTGTTGACTAGTATGACCAGAAATTCTTGCTGTTTCACTACCGGACAGTCCGCCCGCTAGAAGACCGATGCCCGCGACAATAGCTGCACCTTCTCCACCACCCAGTATTGCACCGGCAGCGGCACCAATTCCCGCACCAATAGCAGCACTCTTAAGGGCACTGGATGCGGCGGCTTGTTTTGCGGTTGCGCCGCCAATTTCATTATGGGCATGTTGTTTGCATTGGTTTTCGTCACTGCGAAACTGATCAAAACTTTTACCCGAGCCGGGCAAAGTCATTATGCTGGGGCCAGTAGGTACACTGACACATGCTGTGAGCAAGAGCGTAACGGGTAATATAAAATGTTTTGGTATAGTCAACATGGGTTATTACGCTGCGTAAGCCTATGATGATGCCTCAGGTTGGGGTGCAACTTGTAGCCACCCGCCGGGGCATTGCTTGACATAGGGATAGTAACCATCGGGGTTTCGGCAATAGTGCCAGTAATTGGTTTGCTGTTGCACGGGCGTTACAGTTTCTCGTTGAATGTAAACAGTTGGTGCTGAAGGTACGATAACTGTCGAAGGGTAACCACGATAGCCGAAACCGCCATAACGACCATAGCCTCGGAAACCACCATAACCGAAGCCGTGATTAAAAAAACCGCCATGAAAATGTCGATGACCGCCAAAACCAAAACCACCCCGAAAATGTCGATGACCGCGAAAATGTCGATGACTACCACCTCGAAAATGTCTACCACCACCGATGTGTCGACCTCGTCCGCCGCTAAAGCTATGACCGCCACCACCAATGCTATGACCACCGCCACCCACACCACCCTGCCCACCACGTGCCCATACATCATTGGCTACCAATGCTAGCAGGGCAGTAATCAAACAAACCCATTTAAATTTTTTCATATGAACTCCATGTTGCGCCAGAGAAATAATATTGTACTTAGCATTTTCGACACGATTAGAACGCAATTAGTTTTCAATATTCTAGGAGTGTATAGCTGAATGGAAACTGAACGAAAAATCATCGCCTGCCAAAAGTGATCGGAAAGCAGGTATCATATTGCATTGGTAAAGAATTGCCGTCGATGACATAGATTAGTACTCAGTCCATATCAAGTTGGTGGAGTATTAGCGACGGTGAACTTAATAATATTTTTTAGGAGAGAATTAGAATGTCGCAATCACACCCGGTTATTGCCGTTACCGGATCTTCTGGTGCAGGTACATCAACAGTTAAAAATAGTTTTGAGCATATTTTTCGTCGTGAACGATTAACAGCAGCAGTGGTAGAAGGTGACAGTTTTCACCGCTATGATCGTGAAGCGATGAAGCAGGCCGTTATAGATTCAGAAAAAAATGGTGGGCGCGCAATTAGTCATTTTGGTCCTGAAGCCAATGAGTTTGATAAGTTAGAAGCGTTATTTAGAGAGTATGGTGAAAGCGGCAGTGGTCAAACACGTTTATATCTGCATAATGATGAGGAAGCAGCGCCTTGGCAACAAAAGGCTGGTACATTTACACCTTGGGCGCCAATTGCCCCAGGTTCAGATTTATTATTTTATGAAGGGCTGCATGGTGGCGCAGCGAGTGACACCGCAAATGTAGCAAAGTATGTCGATTTGCTGGTTGGTGTGGTACCTATTGTTAATTTGGAATGGATACAGAAAATATTTCGTGATACTAGTGCACGTGGTTATTCTGCTGAGGCAGTGACACATACAATATTACGCCGCATGCACGATTATGTGCATTATATTACACCGCAATTTTCTCGGACTCATATCAATTTTCAACGTGTGCCAACGGTAGATACATCCAATCCATTTATAGCGCGTGAAATTCCTACGCTGGACGAGAGTATGGTGGTTATACGTTTTAAAGATCCATCAAAGATAGATTTTTCTCTTTTACTGAACATGATTCATGATTCTTTCATGTCTCGTCCAAATACCATCGTAGTCCCAGGTGGAAAAATGGGAATGGCTATAGAGTTGATCTTGACACCATTAATTTTGGAAATAGTAGCAAAGAGTAAAGCATAGTATTTTTTGAATAATCGATTAATTTATGAATCAAGATTAAATGGATGTATTCATTAATCTGGTTCATAATTGATCCGTGTAAGCGGGTTTCTGTGTTTTTCTTCCAATCCAGCCGATCAGGCTTGTTTGTATAATTTTTCTGCACAATCATCTACATTGATATTGTTCACATGTCCTCCCTACTCACTGATCTAAATCCGCAACAGCTTGAAGCAATCACGCTGCCGCATCAATCCGTTTTGGTATTAGCAGGTGCAGGGAGTGGAAAAACGCGCGTGCTGACGACGCGTATTGCGCATTTAATTCAATCTGGACAGGTCAGTCCACATGGTGTTTTAGCGGTGACGTTTACCAATAAAGCCGCAAAAGAAATGCTTACACGAATTACTGCCATGTTGCCGATTAATACGCGTGGGATGTGGGTCGGAACTTTTCATGGCTTGTGTAATCGCATGTTACGTACACATTGTCAGGATGCAGGGTTGTTGCAGACATTTCAAATCCTTGATATGGCAGATCAGTTGGGTATGATCAAACGTATTCTGAAACGATTGTCAGTGGATGATAAGCAATTTCCACCACGTCAGGTGCAATGGTTTATCAATAATGCTAAAGAAGCTGGGTTGCGTGCGGCTTACGTTGAAGTAGACGACACCTTTTCACGTCGCTTGCTAGAGTTATACCAAGCATATGAACAACAATGTAATCGCGATGGTGTAGTTGATTTTCCGGAGTTGTTATTACGATGTTATGAGTTACTAAGCCGTAACGAAATCCTGCGTGATCATTATCGTGAACGCTTTCACTATATTTTGGTGGATGAGTTTCAGGACACCAATCGGTTACAGTACAAATGGCTTAAATTATTGGCCGGTGCCGATACAAAAACGCCTGCTGCAGTATTTGTCGTAGGTGATGATGACCAAAGCATTTATGCGTTCCGCGGTGCGGATACGAAAAACATGAAAGAATTTGAGCGTGATTTTGGAATTTCCAAAGTGATTAAGCTGGAACAAAATTATCGCTCACATGGCAATATTCTGGAAGCGGCCAATGCGTTGATAAAAAACAATAGTGGTCGCCTGGGAAAGAATCTATGGACCGACGAAGGGCAAGGTGAGCCGCTACGGGTTTACAATGCACCGAACGATTATGATGAAGCGTCGTTTATCGTTGATGAAATCAAGGCATTGCACGCAGAAGGTGTTGCATTGTCACAAATCGCCTTGTTGTATCGTTCTAATGCTCAATCCAGAGTATTGGAGCATAGTTTGTTTAATGCTTCATTGCCGTATCGTGTTTATGGCGGAATGCGCTTTTTTGAACGACAGGAAATTAAACACGCGCTGGCGTATTTGCGTTTAATTGCCAATCCGGAAGATGACAATTCCTTGCTACGTGTGATTAATTTTCCTACCCGTGGCATTGGTTCGCGAAGTTTGGAACAGTTGCAAGATGAGGCCAGACATCTGGATAGTAGTTTATGGGCTGCTGCATTGCATAAAATTGGTGGTGAAGTAACTATTATGCAGCAGACAGAAAAAGTACAAAAAGGCGTGGTAGGCTTTATTCAACTGATTACCACAATGCGCCAGGATTGGGGTGCTTTGCCTTTGCCGCAGATAGTTGAACAAATGCTGACCCAAAGTGGTTTGATCGCGCATTATAGTAAAGAACGGGAAGGCGCGGATCGATTGGAAAATCTGAATGAGTTAATTAATGCCGCGACCAGTTTTGTGCATGAAGCGGAAGATGATAGTCTTGCGGCTTTTTTAGCGCATGCAGCATTGGAAGCTGGCGAACATCAAGCCGGTAGTGGGCAGGATGCGCTGCAATTAATGACAGTGCATGCAGCTAAAGGCTTGGAGTTTCATTCTGTTTTCCTAAGTGGCCTGGAAGAAGGGCTTTTCCCGCATGAAAACAGTATGAATGATACTAATGGGTTGGAGGAGGAGCGGCGTCTGATGTATGTGGCGATAACACGCGCCCGCCGTAGTTTGTATTTAAGTCTTGCGCAAAGTCGCATGTTGCATGGCCAGACCCGTTATAACATTCCTTCGCGCTTTCTGAATGAAATTCCTGAGAATTGTTTGAAATGGCTTCAATCTGTGCCTCAGCAGAGTATGAATCCATACCACTCTGAAAAAAACACAGTGGTAAAAAAAGAAAAATTTAGTCAGCAATCTGCGCCCTCAAGTCAGTGGCGAATTGGACAGAATGTTCAACATGCTAAATTTGGATTGGGTGTTATTGTTAATTATGAAGGCAGTGGTAGTGATGCAAGGGTGCAGGTTAATTTTAACCGGGTAGGTACCAAATGGTTGCTGTTGGAGTATGCAAAGCTTGCTGTGGTGTAGTATTCTTTTTTACAAGTGCCTGTGTGCGCTTAATCCTGTATTTCCAAATTCTTATCATTTTATTACTCTGCGTAAAGCTGCCTGTTTCCGGCTTCTTTTTAAACGCGCTGCGAGAGATGCTTAAGTTAAATTCTGAGTGAGCGTGAAATTTGTGTGACATGTCTCTTTTAAGATGCACTAACATGTGCTACTAACATACAGCGAAAATTCCCAATTTGGAGTCAATTATGGAACAACTGAATCAAGCCTGGATAATGCTAAAACTTGGTGGATATATTATTTTGCCATTGTCTTTACTGGGGATTATTGCGTTGGCAATCATGCTTGAAAAGGCATTTGTTTATTGGCGTTTCGCCCGTCTTTCCAATGATTTGTTAAATCTCATTGAAAACTATGGTTTTAAATGGAATGATTTGGATAAAATCCTTTCTGGTTTGGATAAGCGTCATTATTACAAGCGCTTCTTTGAAGTGGTTATTGCCAACAGACACCAGCCGTCTTGGTGGACGGAGTCGCGTGCGGCGGATGAAGCGCAGATCATAGAATCATCGCTTGCGCGTCGGTTGTGGGCATTGGAAACAATTGTTACTGCGGCGCCTTTGTTGGGACTGGTCGGTACCGTTATCGGCATGATGCGTGCTTTTCAGGTTATTGGCAGTGAGGGTATTGTTAATCCCACGGCGGTGACAGGCGGTGTGGCAGAGGCACTCATTGCGACGGTTGTTGGATTGATTATCGCATTGGTTGCGTTATTTGGATTCAATTACTTTTCGCGCCTGCAATCACAAACGATGGATGAGATGGAGCGCCTTGGTACGCGGTTGATTGACCATATTCGCCTGGACCAGAAGGAGGAAGCCAATGAAACTGCGTAAACGCAGAGCAGTCAGAAAAGGTCAAATCCAGATTATTCCAATGATTGATGTGATGTTTTTCCTGTTGGCAACATTCATGCTGGCTTCGTTGTCGATGCAGAAATTGGATTCCTTGCAAGTGAATCTGCCTGAAGGAAAGGCTGAGCAGCTCAGCGCTGATAAACCGATTACTTTGACGTTGACAAAAGATAGTGAGATTTTTATTAACCAGACTTCCGTTACCTTGGAAACATTGGCGGCCACACTCAAGCCATTGCTGGAATCACAACAAAAGCTTATTGTGTCGGCAGACAGTGAGGCTCCACAAGGCATCGTTGTGCAAGCGATGTTACGTGCGCAGGCTGCCGGTGTACAGAGCTTCCTGATAGCAGTACAACATAAATAACTGAACGCATGATTAGTGCCAGCAGGCAGAGGGAAATTCGACTGTGGTGGCCATTGCCATTGGCAGTGCTTGTCTGGTTGTTGCTCATTTGGGGGGTTGGTTTTTTTCTCACTGAAACCGAGCGTGAAGTTGTCCCGCCACCGCCCATCGAAGCGCATTTTATTGACCTGCCTGAATCCGATTTAGATCTAGACCCGCTACCACCACCGCCCAAGGGTGCCCAGGAACAACCCGATGAGTCGCAACCCTCGCAGTCAGCACAAGTAACACCGCCGACACCGCGCCCAAGTCCGCCCGCTCGACCACAGATTAGGCCTCAGGCTATTGAAGAGATCGAGACAGTAAAGATGCTCCCTGAGAGAAGAGAGGCGGAGACTGCTGCCACCCCAGAAGCGGCACCCACAGATTTAACGGACTATATTAACCAGAACAGAGCAAAACGTCGTCCGAGAGGGATTTTTGACGGAGATGAGTATGCAAAAGCAGATATTTCTGAAGCGCAGCCTACAGCAGATGAAGTTAGGATGGCCAATGTCAGACGTAATCTTCGGGTTCCGGGTACCAGTGGCATCTTTCGGATTATCAATATAGGGCCGCGCTTTGCCCAGTTTTCCTTTCGCTCCTGGACAACAGGGGATTACAATCCGCGGCGGGTGCTGGTTGAAGTGGAAGCGGGGCCGGATGGTGATGTGGAGCGCGCCATCATACGTAAGATGATTGAATTAATACGCCAGTATCATCAGGAGGATTTCAACTGGGAATCACAGCGTCTCAACCGCGTGATTGTTTTGTCTGCACGTATGCGTGATAACGATGGGCTTGAGGATTTCTTGATGCGTGAATTTTTTATTAACACACCGATGCCGAATAGGCGGTAGGATCTTTTAAGTAGTTAGTTGTTGTTGGCATCATCCGGCGCGATGTTTTTCATTACATCCAACACTACGTCACGTTTTTCACGTGCAATATGGTACAACACTGAACGATCATTCAATGCTTGCAGCGCCAACAATATCGCTTCAAACGGTTGCTGTGTGATTTCATCCAAGGACAGCAATACTTCAAGTACTGTTTTTTGTTCGCCACTGACAGCGATCATCAGCAGTGTTTCTGTCATGACGGTGCGCAGGTTCTCGGTGCCGGATTGATTGCCATTGGTTGTGATTTTTCCAGCGACGGCCGGCAATACAGCCTGCCAGAAGCTTTTTAGTACATAACGGCCATAATGATTTTCGGGTTCGATGGATAAGCCTTGCATCAGTAACGCAATGCCTTCATCCTGTTGGTTAAGATTAAACAAACAGATTCCGCTTAGGTTGATTAAAGTTATTGAGTCTAACGGATCCAGTGTTATTGCTTTACGATAGGCTTCCTCAGCTTCTTTATGGTGGCCTTGATTTTCTAGTGCGAGACCCAAGTTATTCCATGCGGTAACGTATTGGGGATCTAAATCAATTGCTTTTTGATAAGCGTCTTTAGCTTCTTTGTGTTGGCCTTGCTTGCTAAGTACGTTACCCAAGCCAATCCATGGGGAAGCATATTCAGGGTCTAGGTCAATTGCTTTTAGATAGGCTTTTTCAGCTTCTTTGTTTTGATCAAAAAAACATTCGAAAATAACCCCGGCTGTATAGGAGTGCGATATTGTCTGGATATTCCAAAGTTTAGATTTTTTGACAATCAATTCTGCCTTTTCTATTTGGTTTTCTTTGGTCAATGTCCGACGTGTTATCTTCCACCAATATTGTTCGAGAGGTTTAAATCCTAATTTTGCACGAATGTCCGGCTCCAATAACCATAGTATTTCTACCGCAAAATATCGGAAACCAAAGTGTTCGACCGGATCGCAGTTTGTTATTTCCACGTCCAATGCGCGACGGTCGTTGTGTGTAATTGCATCGCGCACCATGGTTTCAAATGCGGCAGAACGACCACCACTATCTGCTGCTGCGCTCATGGCGTGTAGGAAGGAGAGTTTTTCTGATCGTTGCGATGCTGCCAAAGGTTTGGACAATTCGTCGCCCAATCGTCTGGCCCAGTTTTTATAGTTATTGTGCGTATAAAACACCTGCATAAAACTCACGAGCCAGTGTAGCCTGCGGCGACCTTCTCGGCTATGGCGCATCAGGTAATAGACATTGTAGAAGCGCTCGCTTACTTGGTAGTGTTTTTTCTTTTCACCACTGACTTCTTCGACAAAGCCTTCTGCAATTAGGCGTTTGATTTGTGCGCTGATGTAATTCGATGGTTTGCGCAGTTCCAGGCGGATATCATTGATTGTGATCGGGTCCCAGCGCCGTGCAATGGCGTCAAAGGTGCGCCGCGCTTCTTTGGCCAGGCTTTTAATGCGATGCTTGAAGAAGGGTGTGCATTCATCCAGCAGCCGTTCTAAATCGCGGCGCACATCGCCATCAATACCTTCACGCAATACGCGATAGCCGAGTTTGACCAGTCGTGGGTTGCCGCCGGTCAGTATGCGCATGGCAGCAATGCGTTGTGGTTCGTGTTCAATGGCGTGGATGACCTGATCATCACCCTGAATTTCAGCGAAATGACGCAAGAAACTTTCCAGTTCTTGTTGCGGCAGGCGATCCAGCGAGAAAATTCGGAAAAAGTCGTGGAAAGCCTGATCAACGGCAGTCACTTCTTCAAAATGGCTGGGTGTGGTGCCGACCACCATCATGCGTGAATCCGTCATCCACAACGCGCGCAATTTGTTAAGTGCATTACCATCGTCAATGGCTGTGAAAATATCATTGATGTTGTCCACCAGTAACAGCACCCGTTTGCCGCTTTGCGTCAGCAGTTGGTAAAACTGTACTTGCGCTTGTTCTGCCAGTTGGTCGGAATTCTCATTGAGCAGTTGATCAATAAATGAGATTTCTGGTTTCAGTTCTGCTTCTAAATAACGCAACGCTTCCAGCCAGAAATCTGCCAGATCACCGATGCCGTATTGCTCTTCCTGAAACTGTATGGGTAACCATTTTTTTTTCAGTTTTTTGTCTCTTTCCACACGGTATTTGAGCGCGCACAATAAGGTTGTTTTGCCCATTCCGCACGGTCCGACCAGGATGACATGTTGCGGCGGCTTATCCGGTGTGTTGTGCTGAACAATGTCCAGAATCCGTGCCAGCAGATTCTTGCGATCAATAAATTCATCCAGCAGCGTATCGGGATCTTGTGTCGATGGATTGTAGAGATTGAATGTGAAGTCTTCGGGTTTACTGTTCATACGCGTCCTTTATGGCGCCAGTAGTCGCGTAAAAGATGGGAAAAGAAACAAATGTATCTATTGTCTTGTTCGATTAAATAGCCGTCATGTTGTAATACATCCAGTACGTTGTGAAAATCATCGTCTTCCAGTTGGGGGAGTTGTGCTCGTAGATTTTCTCGTGGAATGCCGGTTTCCTGGTCTGCGACTAATTTGAGTATTTGTCGAGCATTTAGCGCCTCCACGTCATTAAAGATTTCACGTAATCGCACCCACATGTTGTCGGAATATTGGTTGCGTTTTCCCAATGTAATGGCGCGATAAATATTTTCTATATCGATTGGTTCGTCCGTGCGCAGATAATAATCTTGCAACTCGGCGACATACAGTTGGATAAAATACGGCCAGATGGCTGGCCCTAAACGCGCAATAAAGATATGTGCTGAATCTTCATCTAAGGCAATGTTATTATCTTGAGCAAGCTTTAACATCAATGCCAGCGCTTCATCAACCGTTAAAGTTGATAATACTTCGCGGCGTAAATCATTAGCCGGACCGCGTATGTTGTGGCGATGCATAACGCTGTCAAGGCCAATAGAGCCGGTTAATAAAAACCGTACAGCGCTGTTCGTGTTTTGTTGTCGTGCCCGGCGTAACCAATGTAATACGGATGAAGCATCCTCTTTTCCATAACGACTAGCAATTTTGTCGATCATGATAGGGAATTCATCGAGTAAGAACCAGATGGGTACGGCAAGTTTATTGAGGTCTTCTAGCAGGTCGTCAGCGTTTTCTTCCCAGCTTTTTTCAGA
>JAHZIU010000375.1 GCA_022601315.1 Betaproteobacteria bacterium | reverse complement strand
TCACTCTGTTTATCACAAAGCGAGATCGTGCTTCGTAGTGCCAGATCCAGATCTCGTCGCATGGGTTCCAAATTGCGTAACGGTGTCTGCGCTAAATAAGCTTCACTAACATCTTGTTTTTCTGCGCCTGCGATAAGTGCCTGATCCGCCTGTTGCAGGACTGGATTGGAAAGACCATGGGCATAGAAATCGAAACCTGCAACGATGAAACGCTGGGAAAAATAACGGGCGATCTCGTCATAACGTCCAATGTATTCATTCATGCCGTGTACGAGAAGCATACAGGCAGGCGCATTGGCAGGATCTGGCGGCAGTATTTTCCGTACAATTAGAGGAGGATCGTTGTCCGGCCGATTGACAATGCTTTCTTCTCCCCAGCGCGGGTAAGGTTTACTGGCGAACTGCTGATGTACACAACCCGATAACATAACCAGTGTCAACAGTATGAGTGTGACAGTTGCAGTGTGGCCAGTATGACGTATGCGATTAAACTCAGGGTTTGCCCAAGCACAAGGTACGGGAAAATTTTTGCAGCGCATCATTTGGTTGATATGTAATCAATAAATTTCTTGCGTGACGCAGCAGTTGGGATGCAATCTGGATTTTCAGAGGTGCCTAGTGCTCCATCTACTTTATATTGACGGGTTCAGCGACCCGGGAAGTGGTTGACCGAAAGGCACGCCTCGCCGGGAATGGCTAGCCCTTTTCAAGAGGTGTAACACAGCGGGCAAGCACTTCCCGGGTCGCCCAAAGGGAGCTGCCCAGATGATCCAATACTGCGTTGTGGTCTTTAAAAATGGCTGACCATTTACCGCAGACCACGCCTTGTCTTGAGTCATCTGGGCAGCTCTGAACCCGTCAATATAAAGTAGATGGAGTACTAGCCCAAGTTGTTTAATGACCGAGTCTATTGTTGCGCGATTTGGCTGCTTCTTTGGCCAGTGCAATTTGTCTGTCCGTTAAATATAAAAGCGCGGCAATTTTTCGAATAATATGCCGTTCATGTGCATCAATCTTTCCATCCGCGAGCGCAATTAACCAGAGATCTTCAATCAACTCGCAACGTTGTAAATTATCCCAAGTGTCACATAATTGACGTGTAAAGCCGTGCAAACTAACTGATGCATCTGAAGCATTTTCGGCTAAAGTGACCAGTTCAGCTATTTCCTCATTCGATAAATCGAATTGCTTGCGCAGTTGTTCAGCCATTTGCTGATTCTCAAATAAGTGAATGTCACTATCTGATTTGACTACTTCAAACATTAGGGTGGCGGCAGCCAATGCAATATCATGTGAGTCCGGTTTAGATAAGGCATCGCTGTCAGTAAAGTGTTCTTTTACAAATTCTTTAAATGTTTTTAACATATTGAAATTCTTTAACGAGATTACCCAATATTATACTTAGGAATTGAGAGGTTAGGCTTAATTAGCTGAAACAGCTTGAACAATTTTTTTAGAAAATTTAAATGATGACAATGTAAATAGTAGTAGAAAAGTTTTTGATGTTGTGTGCTGACAATTAAATACTTGGGATCACTTAAGCTAATGCGTTAGAATGTTGTTGTATTACAAATTGTTAAGATGCAAGATTAGTAATTTCTAATTAAAAAGGATGTTAAATGAAGAATTTTGCCAGGTTTGTAGCTATTGTAGGTTTGTATATGTTTTGTAGCATGGTGTGGGCTGACAAGATCAGTGGTGCATCACGCGCGGATTTTCTTTCAAACGAATTAATCATACCTTGTGTTCAGATTGTAAATTCGGATGATGAGACTTTAAATAACCGGTTCTTTGATGTCATTCTTGAAAGAAGAGGCAATTCTTTTAACTATGAATTAATTTCTGCTGAATCTGAGGATCAGGCACATTGTCAGCGAGTTGCCGATTTTGCCGATTTTGATGATGATGTTGATACTGAGCCTGGTGCGGCTAAAATTTTGGTACGTTGTGAACAACGCACCAATCGTTCAAAAATATCGGTTGATGGAAAAGACCTGGTGCCAGGTGATTATTCTGCAACTGTTACATCGGGAGATGGTTCGGTACCTAGTTCAATTCAAACCACCGTCGGTGATGAAGTAGAGTTTGATTTTGATAGTGCAGCCGATGATGTTGCGCAAGGTGCAACAGAAATCAGTGCCGATTTTATTCAAAATAATGCAGTGGATGCAGAAATCGCCGATGCTAACGGTAATACAATTGTATCTGTAGCAAATGTGCTCTGTTCGACCAGGGATTAATACGCTAGTCTAAGTGGCATTGCATGAGTAGAGTAAATCAATCCTTTAGGGTACTTCTAATAGCCTGTGTTCGCCTATAATGAGAGGCGCTGGAGAAGTTTTGTAGCGTAGCATCTGGTTCATAGTGGCTATGTTTTCTATGCGCAACTGTTGGGATGCAATGTGAATTTTTGAAGTACCCTGTGATTTACTCCTCTTCAGAACCGAGTGCGTATTGTTTTTGAGTCTGATTTCCTCATTCAGCTTGTGTTCAGCTTTGTTATGTTTTTATAACTGGTTATAGTTATTGAAGATCGAAGACAAAATCGAGTAAATATTCTTAGCAAATTGCCTCCTAGCCCAATTATGAATATTGCCCCAGTTGGTGGAATTTAAACGCTGCCTTGTATTGAATTGAGCGTGCTTGCGAGCGGAGACGCAGTTATTCTGCGGCATAGAGAGCATGTGCGTTCTATTCAATACAGGGCAAGTTAAAAACCAGCAAGTGAGTCGTAAGTACAAACTGTATTTTCTAAAAATTTGCTAAAAACCAACAGGAATAACAATTACAGGTCAGAATCTAACGTATTGGTGCAATATTCAGGCTAGAACAGCGATGGGGCGCAATACAAACCTGAATGATTGTTGCAGCATTGATTGCCAGGCGGTTCACGAGTGTCGTAAGCCAAGATGAATGATTTTTATTAACTGAGCATCGTCCTAGAATTCAGAATTCCACCGAGTGATAATCCCCAAAGTAATACAGGTACTGCCGAAAAGTATGGCGCGACGGAAACACCACGTTTCTGATAGCCTATGATTAAATTTTACTTAGAATTACTGTTATTGATTCGATCTGGTACTTTCTTGATTTCAAAGGCATACAGATATATGGATATTAATTTCGCGCAAAATTGAGTATTATATGTAAGAATAACCGTACAATAGTTTTGTGTGAGAGAAAATTAAATTCTCAGGATTGTCGCATTTTTTCCTTCGGTTGTTGTGAGGCATACTAAAAACAGGACAGTTTTACGTCTAATTAAATAAGAATACATTCTTTTTACTTATGATTATTAACCAGCAGTAATAAGGGGATCGTATTAAGTCGATAGGATTGTGCTTGCGGGGCTAAATTATGGCGGGTAGCTTCCTGTTACCCTTTTTTCCCAACTTTTAGAGTGTTGATACGGGCTCTTCCAATGAGTTTTTATTAGGAGACGGGTTAGCACTGGGTTTCAATAATCTTACACAGGTCACAGGATTGTTCAATATTAGCGCTCCAGGATCGATGTTTAAAAATGGTTCAATTGCAGAGTACTGTTTAATCAGTATTACAACGGATTTGATGATTGTTCGCAAGGAGTACGCACGAGGGACACTGAATGTCTAGTCAAGAAACGGATCTAGCTTTGCTGAGTCTGTCAGCTATAAATTCCTTGCCGTCGCGAATTGCAGTGCTTGATACGAATGGGGTGATCCTGAAGGTCAATCCTGCTTGGGAAGAATTTGCACTTGAGAATAATGGTCCCCAGTCACTCGCGGATGGTGTTGGTATAAATTATCTTGAAGTCTGCAAGAGTGTTGTCGGTAACTGCGCCGATGAGGCGCTCGCGACATATAGGGGCATCCGCGCCGTTCTCGCGGGTGAACAGCAAGAATTTAGTCTGGAGTACCCCTGCCATTCGTCCACCGAACAGCGCTGGTTCTTGATGACCGTGACACCTTTCAAAGAAACTCAGGACTATGTGGTGGTCTCTCATCTAAATATTACTCAGCGTAAGCAGGCTGAACTCCTACGAACCAGCACACAGATCGTCGATTTGCTCGGTTACACGCCCGATATGTTAGGTTAATCTGAATATTGCACCAGTACGTTAGATTTTGGCCTGCAATCGTTATTCCATTGGTTTTTAGTTATTTTTCCGAAAATACAGCTTGCACTTAAGGCTCACTTGCTGGTTTTTAACTTGCTTTGTCTTGAATCATCTTTGCAACTTTGAGTCCGTCAATACAAAGCAATCGGTGTATTCGAGCTGAGCTGGCAATTAAAAGACCAGTTGGGCGCGAAACATAAAAGTATCCAGATTGTCTGGTTTGCTGCCATCACTATTGGTGAGCGGTGAATCTGTAATATCTAATGCTTTGTCGTAACCTGCCATCAACCGGATATTTTCATTAAGATACCAATTTAATGCGATAGTCAGGTTGCTTAGTTTCCCACCATTGAAGTTGCCATCATTTAGATCGACTTCAGAATAACGCGCCGCTAGCTCCCATGCACCTATGCGTTTTTTGTTGAGATTGAAATTGTTAGTGGGTTTTACTCTGAAGAAGCGGCCATTTTTATAATTGCGTTGCTCACCTGTAAGTGTCCATGCGGCTTCTCCATACCAGCCGTTAAAATATAAATTAGACTCGCCTTTTTTACGATTGATCCAGGTGTTGGTATATTCACCGCCAAGACTGAAAGGACCCAATATTGCACTTGCTTCCAAACCCAGCATCTTAATATTGTTGATGTCTGTTGTTGTAGATTGAATCAAGCTCAGGTTAGACATATTCGTTGATCGGCTTGCGAGCTGAAGTGTTGAATTAGCAAGGCCGTTTGGCTCACGGTAGTTTCCGGCTATGCCTAAGTGTATGAGTTTGTTCTTCTCAGCAATGGGTGTGAAAGAGAAGCGAGAACTAACGGACCAACCTTCATCCGCAGCAATTTTCCTTTTATTGGTGGCGATACTATCGCCATAAATGCCGACCTGGCCAGCCCAGATGTCTCCCTGACTTGAAATATTTACACCCATTGCACGATCAACCAGTGCGCCATTAATAACATTCATTACCGAGCGTTCAATAAACAACATGTCATTCGAACTCTCTTGCAATTCCCGACTGAATGCTTGCTTTTGTTCGCCAACCGTAATATCGACAAAGTCCAGGCCAGCATATCTTAGCCATAAGTCTCTCAATGAAATTTCATCGCCTGCAAATTCAAGTTGATTCTTGATAATCCAATCTCTAAAGAAAGTACCGATATACTCTATACGCCCACGTCGTAATTCTGTGCCGTTATTCGCATTAACTTGGTTTCCATCAGAGTCAAGAAAATTGTCATCACTACTGGTGGAGGCATCTGCATGAACACGACCACCCAATTTAAATTTAAAGTCGCCATCTGCTGTTTCGATTTGCAAACCATTTTTTCCCAACTTGATTGCAGTGTTATCAGTGACAGGTGATGTTTCATTTGCCGCTATAATTTTTGTATTTTTAATCTGCGGATCAATATGAAGATCAATTGCAAAAGTGGAGGACGATAGGTTTGCACCCAGAAATGCCACAGCAGCCAGCATCAACTTG
>JAHZIU010000064.1 GCA_022601315.1 Betaproteobacteria bacterium | reverse complement strand
GTTAGGTGGTCAGATTTCCACGATATGGGTTAAAGAAGGTGATCGAGTCAACAAAGGCCAACGTTTGATGGAATTATGGAATGCGGATCTCAAAGCCCAGCGTGAATTGGCGAAGCGGCAACTGGCCATGTCAAAAGAACGTCGTCGCGAGGCTTGTATTATTGCTGAAAATGCAATGCGCGAATCAATTCGCATGCAACAATTGGTTAGTAAAGGTTTTATCAGTTCGCAAGGTGCTGAAGATGCCGATGCCAATGCACGTGCGCGACAAGCCAGTTGCGATGCAGCCATTTCAGATATTAAGCGTGCAGAATCACAAGTGCTGGTTACTGAGGCGAGTTTGGATAGAACGACTATTACAGCACCATTTGCAGGGGTAATAGGGAAGATTACCGGTGAATTGGGTGAATACACGACGCCATCGCCTCCCGGTGTGCCAACACCGCCTGCTATCGACTTAATTGACGACACCTGTTTATATGTCAGCGCACCAATGGATGAAGTTGATGCACCAAAAATTAAACTTGGACAACCAGCACGCATTACGCTGGATGCTATGTCTGAATTGGTTTTTGAGGGCGCGATTAAACGTATTGCACCCTATGTAACGGAAATTGAAAAACAGGCGCGTACTGTTGATATTGAAGTTAGTTTTATTCACACCCCTGGTGAATCGATATTGGTGGGTTATAGTGCAGACGTAGAGGTGATTCTCGAAAGCCGCGAAAATGTGCTTAGAATTCCCACACAAGCCATACGTCAAAATAATATCGTTTTACGTTTAGGCACAGACAGCAGATTAGAAGAAATTCAATTGCAAACCGGATTGGCCAATTGGAGTTTTACTGAAGTACTGAGTGGCCTAAAAGAAGGCGATCAGGTTTTAGTGTCATTTGATCAGGAAGAAGTCAAAGCAGGTGTATTTGTGCAACAAAGATCCAGTGAAACTGAATATTAAGCTCTGCTGTTGGCTGGTTATAATTGTAGGTAACATAATGAACATGTTGAATTTACTCTTAATTGTGAAACGCGCATTGTGGATGAGTGGTGCTGTGTTATTTAAGATATTCGGTTGTCTGTTTTTGATTGTCTTGCAATTTTTTGGATGATTTATCTCGATGCAATAAATCGTATTTTTCACATGGGTGATCAAGCCGTGCATGCGTTGAATGATGTCAATCTGCATATTGCATCAGGTGAGTATGTGGCGATCATGGGCCCTTCTGGTTCAGGCAAATCAACACTGTTGAATATTATCGGTTTATTAGATAAGCCTGACAGTGGGAGCTATTCTTTGGATGACAGAACAGTGACCACATTATTAGAAACTGAACAGGCACAAATTCGTCGGGAAAAAATTGGTTTTGTTTTTCAAACTTTTCATTTAGTGCCGCGTTTAACCGCCGCAGAGAATGTCGAATTACCGTTAATTCTCAGTGGAGTCCCACCTAAAGAACGTCTCTTACGTGTTGAAGAAGCATTATTGGCATTTGATCTGCAAAGTCGTGCGCAACATCGCCCCGCGGAATTGTCTGGTGGACAACGCCAGCGTGTCGCGATTGCCCGCGCCACTATCATGCAGCCATCGGTTATTCTGGCGGATGAGCCTACCGGCAATCTTGATTACTCAATGGGTGTGGAGGTGATGAATCTACTTGAAAAACTACATCATTCAGGTACGACATTAATCGTTGTTACTCATGATCGAGAGTTGGGTGCACGCGCACATCGACAAGTGGTTATGCGTGATGGAAAAATTCATACGGATCAAACCAATGACGTTGGCTGACACACTACAACTTTCGTTTAAAGCTATCATGAGCTATCGAACACGCTCATTGCTCATTGTGCTTGCGATGTCATTGGGTGTTGCTGCAGTTATCGTACTAACAGCATTAGGTGATGGTGCGCGGCGTTATGTCGTCAATCAGTTTTCATCAATCGGTACTAATCTGCTGGTTGTCCTGCCGGGGCGTGCGGAAACTTCTGGTTCGTTTCCAGGTGCCGTATTGGGTCAGACGCCACGTGATTTGACCTTAAAAGATGCCGAACTGGTCGGGCGGATACCTCAGGTTAAGCGCTATGCACCGCTTAATGTTGGTGTTGCTGAGCTGTCTGCGGCTAATCGTTTGCGTGAAGTGACGGTGCTGGGTGGCAATGCCAACTTAATTCCCATTAGACATATGCAGCTCGCGCAAGGCAGTTTTCTTACACATGGTTCTGCACATAGTGCGCAAATAGTGCTGGGTGCCAAACTTGCCAATGAGTTTTTTCCACGTAGTCCAGCAATCGGACAACGCGTCAGACTTAATGAAAATCGTTTTTTGGTTTCCGGTGTTTTGGTTCCTCAGGGGGAAACAATGGGTTTTAATACAGATGAGGTCGTAATTATTCCGATTAATCATGCGCAATCTTTATTTAATACCACTTCTTTATTTCGTATTTTAGTTGAAACAAACAATCGCAGTGAGATTCAAGTTGCCCAACAAGCTATCCTTGATGTGCTAAAAGAGAGTCACGATGGTGAAGAGGATACGACGGTAATTACACAAGATGCAATACTGGCAACATTTGATCGTATTTTGCATGCACTGACTCTTGCAGTGGCAGGTATTGCGGCAATCAGTCTGATTGTTGCAGGTATATTGATTATGAATGTGATGTTGGTGGCAGTAAGTCAAAGAACAGCTGAAATTGGACTGTTAAAAGCAATTGGCGCTAATGCTACAGATATACGTCGATTGTTTTTTGTAGAAGCCTTGTGGTTATCGTTAGCTGGTGCAGTGATTGGTTTTGTCCTGGGGCAATTTGGCAGTTTGATCCTACGTCTTGCTTACCCGCAAGTGCCTGCTTGGGCGCCGTTATGGGCCATTCTGGCAGGCATAATCATTGCAATATTAACAGGGGTGCTCGCCAGTTTATTACCCGCAAATCGGGCTGCACGACTTGATCCTGTGAAGGCACTTGGGAAAAAATGAATACGGTTGATACTTTTTATTTCGCCTTTCGTTCATTAACGGCTCATCGGCAGCGCACGATTTTATCGGCTTCAGGGATTGCCATTGGTATTGCTGCCGTTATTTTACTTACGGCCATTGGTGATGGGGTGCAACGTTTTGTTTTGTCAGAATTCACTCAGTTTGGTACTAATATTGTCACTATTACACCTGGTAAAACC
>JAHZIU010000063.1 GCA_022601315.1 Betaproteobacteria bacterium | reverse complement strand
ATTCAATAGGTTGGGTGTCTCTTGCAATGTTACAATCCTGCAAAAATATATCGCAATGTTAAAATTATATGTATGTTAATCACACGTAGACTGGAATTTGATGCTGGTCATCGTATCTCAACCCATAATAGCCAGTGTCGCCATTTGCATGGACATCGTTATGTACTTGAAATTACACTATCGGGTGATATTATCTCCGATCAAGGTGTGGCTGAGCAAGGTATGGTTATGGATTTTTCTGAAGTTAAACGCATTGCCAAGTCAGTATTGGTTGATAAATGGGATCATGCTTTTTTGGTTTTTTCAGGAGATGCGCGTGTAATGCAATTCTTGCAATCTTTGGAAGATCATAAAACAATTGTGCTGGATGTTCAGCCAACCGCTGAAAACCTAGTGTTAATCGCATTTGATATTTTAGATGAAGCGTATCAGGACACCTATGGCAACCATCTGAAACTAGAGCACGTACGTTTATATGAAACGCCAAATTGTTGGGCAGATGCGTTTCGGGAAGCACATTAATTATCTTACCGGCTTTTCACTATGTTTATTGACTCTCACTGTCACTTGGATTTTCCCGATCTTGCAAGTCATCTTGATGAATTGTTGCGCAAAATGGAAGAAAACCAAGTTACTCATGCGCTGTGTGTCAGTGTAAATTTACAAGACTTTCCTCGCGTACTTGCTTTGGCAGAGCAACACGAGAATTTATTTGCATCAGTTGGTGTGCATCCTGATTATGAGAATCAGATAGAACCTGATGCAATACAATTGTCAGAATTGGCAAAACACCCAAAGATCATAGCAATTGGCGAGACAGGGCTGGATTATTTTCGTCTAACAGGCGACCTTGAATGGCAGCGTGAACGTTTTCGCCAACATATCCGTGCAGCACGAAAATCCAGTAAACCATTGATTATTCATACACGCTCAGCCGCTGAAGATACGCTACGAATTATGCAAGAAGAAGGTGCAGATAAAATTGGTGGTGTGATGCATTGCTTTACTGAAAGCTGGGAAGTGGCACAAAAAGCGATAGAAATGAATTTTTATATCTCTTTTTCTGGAATTGTGACATTCAAGAATGCGGTAGCATTGAAAGATGTTGCTAGAAAAATCCAATTAGACAGAATGCTTATTGAGACTGATTCACCATATCTTGCGCCAGTTCCTTTTCGCGGCAAGTTAAATCAACCTGCATTTGTACGCCATGTGGCGGAAGAAATTGCTCAATTAAGAGCTGTGGATTTAGAAGAAATTGCAACGGCGACAACCAACAATTTTTTTAAATTATTTAAACTTTCTAGAGAACGTTTACATGCCAATTAATATTCGTTTGATATCCATACTTATTATGGTTACTTGCTTTTGTTTGTCGGCAAATGTTTTTGCCGGCGTGCAAAAAAGCTTTCAGTGGGCGGTTGAGAGTAACAATTTATCAGATGTATCCAAATTTCTTGCCAGAGGCGCTGATCCAAATACACCAAACCGTTACAGCTATACGCCTTTGATGGTTGCAGCGCAAACAGAGAATATCAAGCTTGCTGAATTATTGTTGCATGCAGATGCGAAATTAGACGTACGTAACAATTATGGCGAAACAGCCATTATGCTGGCAAGTTATCATGGCCTAACTGAAATGGTTAAACAGCTCTATGTAAAAGGTGCAGAAATAAATCACAGTGGCTGGAACCCGTTATTATATGCGGCTTCAAATGGACATACTCGTGTGATGCAGTTACTTTTAAATGGCGGTGCAGAGATCAATGCAACGTCAGATAATGGCACAACAGCGGTCATGATGGCGGTTAGGGGCAATCACTATAAGGCGGTATCATTACTTGTAGAAAATGGGGCGGACCCCAGAATAAGAAATGAACAAGGTGAAAATGCGCTACACTGGGCGCAGAAACACAATCACAGAAAAATAATTAAATTTTTGAGTGATCATACCATGCACGAGTAGTTAACGTTTTTTTAGGAATTTATTAAGGCAGATTCAATCATTCATGAAAAAGCTGCACGGAAAAGTTGCAATTGTTACGGGTGCTTCAAGAGGCATTGGCTCCGAAATAGCGTTAGCACTGTCTAATGCAGGAGCAAAAGTAGTGGTCAACTACGTAAAGAACAAACAAGCTGCTGATAAAGTTTGCGCTGCAATTTCTGATGCCGGTGGAGAATGTCTTGCTGTTAAAGCGGATGTCAGTGACCCAATCGCTGTGCGCCGATTATTTGATGAAACTATTCAGCATTTTAACTGTGTTGATATATTAGTCAACAATGCAGGTATCCTGATTTTTAAGAAAATTTCTGAAATGCAGGATAATGAGTTTGATCAGATTATCGATGTTAACCTCAAGAGTGTTTTTTATACCCTGCGTGAAGCAGCTACCAAACTTGCAAAAAATGGGCGTGTCGTTAATATATCGAGCACAGTAACTCGCTTGATGTTACCTAAATACGGCCCATATGCTGCAACAAAAGGTGGTGTTGAACAATTGACGCGTATTTTTGCACGAGAAATTGGCGAGAAAGGCATCACGGCAAATACAGTTTCACCTGGACCAGTGTATACCGAATTATTTAGAGCAGGTAAAACAGAGGAAGATATAAAACGGATGTCAGCAATGGCTTCATTGGGGCGCATCGGAGAAATCGATGATATAGCTCAAATTGTTTTATTTCTAGTCAGTGATGAAGCAAAATGGGTGACGGGGCAAGATATTGGTGCGAATGGGGGCATTATCTAAGAAACTGCAGCGCAATTTATAAACAAACGCTCACGGCTAATACTTACGCTTACCAACTTGAGTCTTTAGTCTAACTTGATATCGTTGATTTACCAAAGTTTATTGCATAGCGAATCTGAATATTGCACCAGTTGGTGGAGTTTAAACGCCGCCTTGTATTGAATTGAGCGTGCTCGCGACCGGAGATGCAGTTATT
>JAHZIU010000374.1 GCA_022601315.1 Betaproteobacteria bacterium | reverse complement strand
TATCCTCTTTATTAGCAACATTCTTGGACGATTATTGCGCCATCTTAAGCAGATAGTGAAGCCGCAGCAGTTGTACAAATTGACCCTAATACAAATGTCTAGTCTACACTTGCAACCGGCGGTTTTCTCCCTCCAGCAAGTGCGCGGACTGGGCCCAAGTCCCTCACGTTGGTGCCGGGAGAGATTACCAGCTTCACTGGCTTAAACTGACTATCCCCACTCAGGTTGGCGATACTTTATATAGAATTGAGATGAGTTTAATAGATGCTGGAACCTTGATGTTCAGGGTTGTTACTGCAGAATTAACTTCAAACACTGACACAAGAAATGTGGCGATCTTTGCAGATAATGTATTAACCATTCCTAAAGTAACCGTTGGAAATACTGCATATCGTGTAGAAATGGCTTTGGTTAATTTGGAAACTTTTACTTTCTCAGTTTCATCTGTCTCTTCATTGAGATACATTACTGAGAGCTAATTTTTCAGTAAGTTATTTGAATGTGTTCATCGGGTCAGGCCTGTGGATGAAATCGAATTGCAATCAATGTCAGTACATGTGGAAAAAACTGCTCGCTTAGGTATGTTTGAACCATATTTATCACCCAGATAGGCATTTACCCAGGCCTCACATACGACGAGTTCTTCTCTTTTTTCTATTGGATTAGGCAGTTTCAAGACAACGCCAACATCTTCTTGCGTTTCAATGGAATCAATTACGCAGGCTTTGATCATCTTTTCCTGGAAGTCACAGCCAGATATCATGACAGATACAACAAGTATAAAAATTACTTTTACCATTTCTACGCTTTTTCCCTAGAGTATATTCAATTGAAATTCAGATTTTTTGTAATGGTGTGCCTGATCGATTTACTCGCTTCAGAATTCCAGGGATAAAAAAGAGCTCGTTGCGCGACGTAATAATTCATCTTCGTTACTGGCGCGAGTCCATTCTTCTAGGCCATCAGGATGAAAGAGCAGTAACTGATCAGCAATAATTTTAAATTTGGTTGGGTCTATAGGTACCTTACGACCTAGAGTCAAACTATACGCACAGAAACCAGAGAATCTTGGTAAATATCGTGTAGGATTAGAATTGAATGTATCAACTTGATCTGCTGAGGAAAACCAGTAGAGTTTTCCCTCGTATTCAACGCTGTATTCAGCCGACCCCATTTCTGCTTTATTTTTTTCAAAATAGGAGACGAGACTGTAGCCTTCATTAGCTGGATTATTTGGTTGCTCTGCGTAAGCCCAAATTATTGTTGAGAAGAACAAAGCTGTAAGTAAAAAAATCTTATAATGTTGTTTCATAATAAAGACCGTAAAATTCATAGAATAAAATTTTTAGGAGCACTAGTGCGACTCGCAACCTTACCCCCAATCAAATACTTTGCACAAGTTTAGTGCAATTCTAGCCTGAATATTGCACTAGTTGGTGGAATTTAAACGCCGCCTTGTGTTGAATTGAGCGTGCTCGCGATCGGAGACGCAGTTATTCTGCGGCGTAGAGAGCATGTGCGTGCTATTCAATACAAGGCAAGTTAAAAACCAGCAAGTGAGCCTTAAGTACAAATTGTATTTTCGAAAAAATAACTAAAAACCAATAGGTATAACGATTACAGGAAAAAATCTAACGCATTGGTGCAATATTCAAGCTAGGAGTGTTTGTAATTTTTATCTAAGTGGCATTTGAATACATTCATTTGATATTTAGCTCATAGCGTTTAAGGGCCATCGTGTATAGCTTTGCAAAAATTCTTTCTTGGTAAAATTAAAAAGGTCAGGGAAAGATCAAATCAAAATTCAAAGCATTGAAAAGGACTGTGACTTTAAGGTTTGTGTAAAGTCAAGAACCACTGTTGTATAAAGTCCATGCAGACCGTGAGTTTAGGTGCAACGAATTTTCTTGCAGGATAAATCGCATAAAGTGTTAACTTTGGTCGATTAATCTCCGCAAGTATTTCAGTGACGTCACCTTGTTTTAGTGATTCGTTACAGACGAAGCTAGGAATAAAGCCGATGCCTAAGCCACTTTTAATGGCTTCCATCATAAATGGCGTACTGTTGACTTTTAGATTGCCACTTATTTTTACACCGTCGCCTAGTGGCCATATATCGCGGCCTCGAAAGTAGCTGTATATAAAGCAGTTATGATCTAGTAAATCCTGAGCGTTGTTAATTGGCGCATGAGATTCCAAATAGGCAGGTGCAGCGCATACTCGGTAACTAAAATCCGTTAAGGCGCGTCCAATGTAAGCTGAGTCTGATAGTTGGCTGGTGACACGAAAACCGATATCAAATCCTTGATCCAGTATATCAATTGGCTCATCGCCTAAATGAATATCAAGCTTAATGTCTGGGTAGGCATGCATAAACTCAGCAAATAAGGTTGATAAGTTTGTTATGCCTAGTGCCATAGGCGCATTGATTCGCAATATGCCGTGTGGTTTTTGTTGTAAATCCTGAACCAGTGCTTCGGCATCATTTAATTTAATGAGTATTTCCCGGCAATGTTGTAAGTAAATATTACCCGCCTCAGTCAATTGAATTTTACGGGTAGAACGTTGAAGCAGGCGAGCGCTAAGTGTTGCTTCTAATCTCGATATTTCTTTGCTTATTATTGATTTAGAAAGATTTTTCTCGTTGGCTACTAAAGTGAAGCTCCCTAGGTCTGCTAGTCTGACAAAGAATTTGATTGCTCTTAGTGTATCCATTTTGTTTCTAAAATTAGAACAGTTTGTTTATATTATAGATATATATGTAAACGATTAAAGTGTCTACTATACAGACTTGATTTTTTTGTGCTAACGCACTTCACTGTTATGGAGCATACCTATGTACACACTTTATTATTTACCGAATACCTGTTCACTGGCGACGCATGTGGTTTTGCGTGAACTAGACCTACCATTAACCTTGGTCAACAAAGCGGATGTTGATGATTACTCGAAGATTAATCCAGTAGGTGTTGTACCTGTATTGGATAATGGCAAGCAGCGTATAAGAGAAGGTGCTGCTATTATTTTGCATTTGCTGGAGCAACATCATCACGCTCAATCGACCCTAAGTCACTTTGATAAAGAGCAATCGCGTCAGGATATTCTATTTGCCAATGCGACGATGCATCCAGCTTATAGTCGTTTGTTTTTTATAGATCAAAATATCAGTGATAAGGGCGCAAAAGCGCAGGCTTTTCAAGCCGCAACAGATGCCATTAATGCGCTATGGAAAATTGTTGATAACACATTATATAACCAGGTTTTTTTAGGTGGGAATAAGCCGTCTGCGGCCGACATTATGCTAACTGTTTATTCACGTTGGGGAATGTACTTCCCGGTTGATATTACAGTAGGTAACAGCGTACAAAAAATGCTTGATGCTGTTCAACAGCTCCCTTCGTTTCAGGCTTCGCTTAGTGCCGAATCCTAGTATTCCTTCAACTTTAAAGAAGCGCCAGGAGGTTGTGATGTTAGTCATTCAAGCTGATGCTGAAGACTTTGCCCAAGTACGCGGCATTGTTGATCAATATTGTGAGGGCCTGTATTCCGGGGACGTAGAAAAGCTGCGTAGTATTTTCCATGATGATGTGGTGTTAAAAGCGCCCGGTAAACGCCGAGACATGAACACCTGGCTGCACGAGGTCGCAAATCGACCTGTTCCGAAGCTTATTGGGCATCGCTATGAATATACAGTATTGTCACTAGACATCATTAACGACCAAGCTATGGTGAAACTTCTTTGTCCATTACTGGATAGCGTATTTGTCGATTTTTTAGGATTGCTGAAAGAAGATAAGAAGTGGTTGATAGTAAGCAAAATGTACGCCGCCTTATAAGTGTGATGTTTCGATATATCGAGAAACAGGGATGCTGGTTTTGTGGTTTAGGGCGGAGACTTGTTCTTTGTGCGAGCATCTGTTTTTCTGGCATCTTGCATCAATTAATCAATGGAAATGGAGGTAGGCTATGCCCTATATTAATATCAAAGTAACAGATGAGCAGGTGACCGTTCAGCAGAAAAAACAACTCATACAGGGTGCAACACAGTTGCTGATAGATGTATTGGAAAAAAATCCGGCAACTATTTTTGTTGTTATTGATGAAGTGAATACAGACAACTGGGGGATCGGTTTTAATACCGTCACGTCGCTAAGGATCAGCAATAATTAGTACTCGACTATTCTGTATGACGGGCTTAGCGTTGTCCGGATGATTTAAGAGAGGTGTGGTCTGCGGAGAATGATTAGATTTTTTTGAACATCACAACATTGTATTGGGTTGGCTGAGCAACTCTGATTGGGCTAACGTTCAACCACTTCCTAGGCTGCAGATTCCGTCGCTACAAAGTAGTCGGAGTAGCAGTGTCATTGAACCTAAAAACCGCAGTTGATCGCTCAAAGTTATATGCAACCTTATAAATATATGGAATTTGTATGCTGTAACGAAACGCACCTTCTGGGTGAGTCACGCTATGATGTTTAGAGCACGCTGTTCTTTATTTCTGACTGCGTTGCAATTCGGTGTCATAACTAGTTATTACGCCTCATTGCGTCTTGTCAGAAACAAACAACAACGAACTCTAAACACCATTCAACTGCGGTTTCTAGG
>JAHZIU010000062.1 GCA_022601315.1 Betaproteobacteria bacterium | reverse complement strand
TCTGACTGAAGTTTCTCCCCAATTGTAAGCCGCAAATGCAAGCTCCCAATTCTCGAATTTTTCATAAAGGTACTGCAAATAATCCAATGCTGCATGAGTCGCTGCGATAATATCGCGGCGATCATCGTGCCATACGTTCTGCTCCAATCCAAAACTTTTTCCCGTGGCAGGCATAAATTGCCACAACCCAACAGCTTTACTACCTGATTTAGCTTCTGGATTAAAAGCACTCTCTACAATAGGCAGCAATGCAACCTCAGTGGGCATACCTCGACGTTCAATTTCTTCTACAATAAAGTGTAGATATCGTTCACCACGATTCAAAACTCGACGAGTAAGTTGCGGGTTCTTCATATAGAGCGCTTCCTGCTCGCGCACTGCATAGCTATTTGATGAAACCAATGTAAAACCTTGTCGAATACGGTCCCAAAGATCATTAGAAGAATGGGAATTGTATTCAGTTACATTGGCTGCCAAAATATTAAATGAAATGAGTAAGATGAACCAGAAAAACACCAAAGCATGAAATATGCAGTAATGTTTTTTCCTAGACTCAAAATACGTTCCATCAATCAAATCAATATAACCCTTTATCGAGAAGTAGCTTTTAGTATTGAAAATATTTCTTACCTACTTTCGCACACTTAAATTGTTATCAAATTCTTGAAGCGGAAAGGCTGACTGAGCTTTCCAGTTCTTTTTTCGGTGTTCCGCTGTCACATTGGTAAAAATACCGCCACGCACATAAAAACGAGCAATTAAGCGAATATATCTCGGCTTTAATACTGCAATAAGGTCATCAAGAATTTGATTGGTAACTGCTTCATGAAATGCGCCCTTATCCCGGTAAGACCAAATATAGAGCTTAAGACTTTTTAGTTCGATACATTTCTTATCGGGTATATAATCCAAAACTAAAGTTGCAAAATCCGGCTGCCCGGTTTTAGGACAAAGACAGGTGAATTCTGGAATTTCCATATGTATTTGATAATCCCGCCGCGTCACTGGATTAGAAAATGTTTCTAGATCCTTAACTGGTTGAGTCGACATTCTCTATTCTCTTATTATAAATATTTCAGTTACAATAATGACTCACAGTCATCATCTCTGGAAACCACACATTTAATTTTTGAATTAAGGTCTAAGTGTTAATAATCACGTATCTCATTCAAAATAAATATTTGTAAATCCTTATATTATAACCGCTGATCTGTAAATCAAAAAATTGCGCCTCGCCCATATCAAACTTGCCGGCTTTAAATCCTTCGTCGAGCAAACTATCATTCCAGTTTCAGGCGATCTCGTCGGTGTTGTTGGCCCAAATGGTTGCGGAAAATCAAATATTATTGATGCCGTCCGCTGGGTACTAGGAGAATCCAAGGCCTCAGCACTGCGTGGGGACTCAATGCAAGATGTCATCTTTGGCGGCTCTGCCAATCGAAAACCAATGAATCGCGCTAGTGTTGAATTAATCTTTGACAATAGTGCGGGTAAAGTTGTCGGTCAATGGTCGAGTTACACTGACATATCAATTAAACGTGTGCTTCAACGAGACGGCATATCTAATTACTATATTAATAATATCCATGTAAGACGGCGGGATATTGCTGACATTTTTCTGGGGACCGGTGTTGGTGGTCGAGGCTACGCTATTATTGAACAGGGCATGATTTCACGAATTATTGAAGCTAAACCTCAAGAATTAAGGATTTTTCTGGAAGAAGCTGCCGGTATTTCCAAATATCGAGAACGGAGATATGAAACAGCATCGCGCTTAACTGATACCCGTAAAAACCTTACCCGTTTGGAAGACATTCATCAAGAACTAGAAACACAGCGACAACACCTAGAAGCACAAGCTGAAATTGCCAATCAATTTAAGGCGCTTGATGCACAACTTCAAACCACGCAACATGTCTTATGGCTACAACATAAACAGGAAGCGACAAATCAACGCCTGACTGCTGAAAATGAAATCCGACAACTAGAAAATGATCTGGAAAAAGAAACCACGCACCTACGCGACACCGGACACCAGTTAGAAGAAGCACGTACCCAGGAAAATAATAATAGAGAATACTTGCATGAAGTACAGGGACAACTTTACGCAGCAAACGCTGAAACAGGACGTATAGAGCAGGAAATACAACACATCCACACAAATAACGAACGTCTAACGCAGCAATTATTGGATGTCGAGAAACAACTAAACCACAATGAACAACAAGCTAAAATTCTAGCTGATCATTTTACCCACTGGCACAATGAAATAGCCCAAGCCAATTCAACACATGAGTCCAGCATACAAAGTAATAAAATAGAAAATGAGAAACTACCTGAGATAGAAACGAATTTCATCAAATGCCAAGAAGCGCTGAACACTTCCCAACGAAACTTGATGTTGACAGAACAAGCTTGCCAGCTTGAAGAAAGTAACGTAACACATGCCAACAAAACCCTTCAACAGCTTAACGTACGTAATGACCGGCTACAACTAGAACAAAGCACACTATCCCAGCCAGATCACGAAGCCTTAGCGAATATACAGCAAGAATTAGAAGAAACCGAAATAAAATTAGCGCAAAACAAACAAACCTCCGAGCAGAATGAAGAGCGATTATCTCAAATCAATCAACTTAAAGAACAAGCAACTAATCAGGCTCAGCTCACACAACAGACATTGACGCAATTAAACGCTCGATTCAACGCGCTTTCCACTTTACAACAAAAAATTGAAAATAATAACGCACTCAGTACTTGGTTAACTAAGTATCAATACGACACTCTTCCTCGTTTATGGCAAAACATCCAAGTGGACGGAGTCTGGGAAAATGCTATGGAAGCCATTCTGCGAGAGCGATTGAACAGTATTGGGTTTCTACAATTAGAAATCATACAGGAATGGATTGATGATTTACCGCCTGGAAGATGGGCTATTTATGAATTCCCAAAAAAGTCAGAAACGTTTGCAAAAGAAATTCAACAACAAAAAGTTGCAACTGATACAAATCATCCTAACAGAAAAAGCTTACTAGAGTATCTAACGTGTATCGAACCTGGGATCAAACAAATACTTGAAGAATGGTTAAGTCATGTATTCGTTATTGATACCCTGCAAGATGGCATACTGCTAAGAGACCAATTGAATCACGGAGAATTATTGGTCACCCGCGAAGGACATATTTTTTCTCGCAACGGATTAACTTTTTACACGCCTGATTCTCAACTACATGGCGTTTTATCACGACAGCAGGAGCTTGAACACATTCGCATTGAAATCGCACAAACAAAAAAAACCTTAAACAAACAACAGGCCAAACTGAATTCGACACAGCATCAATATGATGAACTCAATCATGCCACTTATTTACACCGCCAAAACCACCAACAATTGCTACAGCAAAGGCATCAATACCAACTGGACAAACTAAAACTTACGCAAGCCAATGAGCAAATCATTCAAAGACGGGATGAAATTTATATTGAAGTAAAAGAAATCAAACAACAATTGGAAGCTGAGATCGTCCTAAAAAAATCTGCTGAAATGAAGTTAGCTCAAAACAGAACACAAGCAAAAGAAATTAATCAACAAATACAGCAAGCTCAACTGTCATGGAAAGCAGCTGATCAAGAGCTGATTAAGCAGCGGCAACTTGTGCAGCAGGCTACACAAACGTTACAAGAAGCCGCATTCAATGTAAAAACATGCCAGAGCAAAATTTCTGAAACTGAAAACGCAATTAATGCGCTTGGACAAGAAAAAGATCGACTGGTAGAAAAGCAAAAGGAATTATTTGTGGAGCAGGAAAACCTGGATGAAACGCCGCTAAAAAATCAGCTCCAGGCCAGTCTTACACAACGCAAGAGTCTTGAACAAACAGTTTCGGATGCTCGCAACAATCTGGAAGAAGTCGCATTACATCTGCGAGAAATTGATCAAACACGTATGGCATGTGAACAAAAATCGCTGCATTTACGAGAAGCAATCAATCAAATACGCCTTAAGGAACAAGCTGCAATACTCACCGAACAGCGATTTGACGAGCAACTAGATTCTGCCAATGCTGATAAGAATGCGTTATTCCCGTTAATCGGAAAAAAAAGTACAACGACACTGCAAACCGAAATAAACCGGCTCAATACTAAGATAACTTCTCTAGGAGCGGTTAATCTTGCCGCACTCGAGGAACTTGCTGCAGTACAAGCTCGTGAAATTAATTTAGACTCACAATTACAAGATCTCAATGAAGCCATTCAAACTTTAGAAAATGCTATCGAGCAGATTGATCACGAGACACAAACACGCTTACAAAAAACCTTTGATGCCGTGAATCACAATTTAAATGACATCTTTCCAGTAATATTTGCAGGTGGACAGGCTAGATTAGTTCTAAGTGATGGTAAGATTCTGGATTCTGGGTTAGTGTTAACAGCACAACCACCTGGGAAAAAGAATAGTTCGATCCACTTACTATCAGGTGGCGAAAAAGCACTAACAGCGTTAGCATTAATTTTTTCATTATTCCGGCTCAACCCTGCGCCATTTTGTTTATTGGATGAAGTGGATGCGCCACTTGATGACAGTAACACCGAACGTTTTTGTGATTTGGTAAAAAACATGTCTATACAAACACAGTTTTTATTTATCAGTCATAATAAAATTACCATGGAGATGGCCCAACAGTTAATCGGCATCACGATGCAAGAACAAGGCGTATCACGTGTTGTCGCCGTAGACATCGCGGAAGCCATTAAACTAGGAGTTAGCGACTCCCAAGAAATACATTGATTTGTTACCATAGCACTTAAAAGAAAAAGACAGCAAGGGAGATAGTATGGATCTATTTAACATGAGTGATTTACAAATAAGTTTGATAATTATTGGTATTATCATTATTGCTGGCGTTGCTCTTTTCAACTGGGTGCAGCAATTACGTTATCGGCGAAAAATTAAAGCCGCTTTTGATCATGAGCACGACGATGTATTATTAGACAAAGTAGACATTTCTAACACAAATAAACGTATAGAACCCAAATTAAACAAAAGTGTTCTTTCAGAGATCCAAACTGATTTAGCAGAACAAACTTCACCGACTGAAAATGAGCAAAAAGTACCAACGGCCTCTACCGACAACCCCTCATTACCTGACTTTGATAGCAAATCTAACTATATTGTTAATATAAACTCCGGCTCGACCATTCCTTATACACAGATCAGCACCCTGCTACAAAAGGAATTCATTTTTGGCAAACCCTTATATTGGTTAGGACAAAAACAAAAAAATGAGCCGTGGGAAGAAATCACCATTGATAATAATCTAGAAAATAATAGCTATGTCTATTTGAAAGGCTGCTTACAACTTGCAGATCGCTCTGGGCCAATTAGTGAAATAAATTTATCTAAATTCCGAGACATGATTCAAGATTTTGCATCGCAAACCAGTACAACTGTTGATTGTCCAGATATTGTAACTGCACATGAACAAGCGGTTATATTGGATAAATTCTGTGCCGAAGTAGATGTCATGATCGGCATTAATATCGTTAGTAAAGATGAAGGCGCATTTGTAGGTACAAAAATTAGAGCACTAGCCGAAGCCTCAGGATTCAAACTTGATACTGATGGCTTATTCAAATATCGCGATGATAACGATCAAATACTTTTCACACTGACAAACTACGAATCAGCACTATTTTTACCTGACAATATGAAAACACTATCAACACATGGTATTACTTTTTTGCTAGATGTTCCTAGAG
>JAHZIU010000061.1 GCA_022601315.1 Betaproteobacteria bacterium | reverse complement strand
CCTTGTGCAATTAAACAACCATTGACCAGAACGTCCATGGGTTCACCCGCCATACCATCTAACTCAACTACTGAGCCTTGCGCCAGTTGTAATAAATTCTTAATAGCCAATTTGGTTCTTCCCAATTCAACAGTAAGTTGAACAGGAATATCCAGAATCATGTCAATATCATTGGCTGTGTTAGTTAATACATTATCTTTGGAGAGCTCTTTGAAAACAGTTGCAGACGCAGCTTCTGTGTCCAAAGCGCTGCTTTCTTCTGACTCGGCGGGTTGAACGGCACTGGCTTCATTAGTAGCAGCCTCATTTTCTGTTTCTGCTGGTTCGGAAGCTTCTTGTTCCGCCATGGCTGCTGCCCAGTCATCAGTTTCTACTTCTGTTTCAGATGCGCCTTCTGTTTGCTCGCTAGTCGTTGATTCTGACTCTGACATTTTTTTCTCCGTTACACTATTAAGTTATTCTGATTCTGGTTCTGGTTCTAATTCTGATTCTGATTCTGAAGAGGAAAGCATCGTGTTGACTCTAAGTGCATACTGCCCATTAGTGATCCCGTAGCGACATTCCATAACAGGTATGCCATCAACTTCTGCTTTGATCAGTTCAGGAATATCTAAAGGGATCACGTCTCCCACTTGCATACTCAGAATTTGTTCAAATGTGACTTTGGTATGGCCGAGATTTGCGATTAATTCAACTTCTGCTGTTTGTATCTGTTTGGATAAGAGCCTAACCCAGCGTTTATCAACCTCCATATGATCCCCTTGCAATGAGCTATAGAGCAGATCACGTATTGGCTCGATCATTGAATAGGGGATACAAACATGCAGATCTCCACCTTTATTGCCCATGTCGATATCAAAAGTAATCGTGACGACAACTTCATTGGGTGTGGCGATAGATGCAAATTGAGGATTCATTTCTGATCGGATATATTCAAACTTAATGGGATAGACTGAATGCCATGCTTTCTCATAATCCTCAAATACAACTTCCAACAAGCGTTGAATCATACGTTGTTCGGTTGTAGTGAAGTCTCTACCTTCAACACGTGTATGAAATCTTCCGTCTCCGCCAAAAAGATTATCAATAATCAAAAAGATTAAGTTTGGATCAAAAATGAGTAATGCTGTGCCACGGAGTGGCTTCATGTGCACCATATTTAGGTTGGTTGGCACGACCAGATTACGTACAAATTCACTGAACTTTATGACTTTGACCGGGCCAACAGAAATGTCCACTGTGCGGCGTATAAAGTTGAATAATCCTACACGTAGAAGACGTGCAAAGCGCTCGTTGATGATTTCATACGTCGGCATGCGCCCACGTACGATACGCTCTTGTGTGGCAATATTATAGTCCCGAATCCCAGTTGTATCTTCCTCCAAGGGTGCGTCGTCTTGCTCGCCGGTCGCACCCTTAAGTAACGCATCAACTTCGTCCTGGGATAGGAAATCTTCAGACATTAGTCACTATTGAATTACAAATGAAGTGAATAAAACTTCCAAAACATGTGCCTGTCTTTCTCTGGAATCAAACGTCTCTCTAATTTCATCGGCGATCTCAGCACTTAATTGTTGTTTGCCAGTCGCTGAAGAAATTTCTGCTGCAGTTTTGCTGGAAAGAAGGATCAGAATTCGATTACGAATTGCAGGCATTTGTTTGGTTATCTCTTCTTCTACTTCCGGTAACTCAGTTGTTTTTACTGTTAACCCAACCTGCAGAAATTGATTGTATTCTTCAGGCATGAGGTTGACGGTAAAAATTTCAAGTTCGTGAAAAACTGTTGGCAACAGTATTGGTGCAGGAATTGGTTCAGGTACTTCTGCAGCCTCTCCACCTTCCATTTGATCCATGAGTGATTGCATGTAAAACCATGTGCCACCAGCACTACCTGCAACTAACAGTATTACTACAATAATCATGACTATTGGTTTTTTTCCTTTGGGTGCTTCTCCAGTTGCATCTCCGGTTGCTTCAGCTGTTTTTGACATAGTTATTGGGCTCCTTATTAGATGTGCCTAATTATGTTAGATGATGCTTCGGGGTGATATGCCAAATAACAACCAATTAATATGGCTATTTTCAGAAACGCTAGGTAAACCAATGCCATGGCTTAATCGCTATCAATCTCAGCATGAATTAATATATACAGAATAGTAAGTTAGCGCTGATATGCTTTGGTTAAATTTTGCAAATATTATGCAAGGGAATTTCGAATTATGGATACACAACCCATGTTAGAATCTTTCATCGAATGTTTTGGCTGAATAAATCTCCGTATTGCTGGTATTTTCTTTAACTGTATTAACTAATTTATACGGAAAGTTTGTCGAATTTCAGGGATTGCCAATTATTATTGGATCAAATGGATAATTTTAATTTGTAAAAAGGAGTTCTTTAATGAGAAAAACAATTCAATTATCTTTGGTGCTTGTGTTGTTATTTTTTTCTTCTCAAGCTGTTGCAGGATCAGGTTATATAAGTGTTACGGGTGAGAAATTTGTGAATGGGGTTGCCAATGTGGCAACCGGAGTTGTTGAGCTGCCAAAGAATATCATTTTGACGACTCAAAATGATGGTGTTGTGTATGGCGTAACTGTTGGGGTCGTAACTGGCTTGATGCATACCGTTGCGCGAACAGTTATTGGGGCGCTGGATGTTGTAACGTTTCTGGTACCCACTCAGCCATCAATTCGACCAAATTATGTATGGCAGGATTTTTCTACAGAAACTTCTTATTGACTGGTCAATGTAATTGTTTTGTCTGCGATATACACATTGATCTGAATAATTTTGGTTTTAGCCTTTTACATTTATATCAGTTGCTTATTAAAAACGCCACATCGTGTCATGATGTGGCGCTTTGTTTTTGTGAAGGATACGGCTTAGCCCAAATAGTAATACATCGAATATGGATAGCTGGCAAAAATGAAGCAGCATTCTTTGCATATCGAGTAGCAATACCTCTCCAGCGCTTCAAATGTAAGAATGTATTTACCACTAAATACCGGTTTTGATATAATTTTCTATCATGATCGCGAGGTTGAGTACGGTTTTTCTTCGACGGGTGTCAATGTCGGGTTTATAATTATTTTTTAGCGAGTAGTAGTGTATTTTTGGTGCTCGTAAAGTATGGCCAAACCGTTTGCTGCGACGATAACCTCGCTTCATGCTGCTATAACAAGAGTAACGATTACATCAGTTTTTCCAAACTGGGGCTTTGTACCGCTGTTTTGTTTTTCTATATAAATGGTTTTATGTTTAGTTTTACGCTGTAATGCTTTTCTTGGCCATCCTGTTCATGATTTCCTATTCCTGTAATAATAGCTTGGCATGACGTGATCTGGACTGAGAGTTTCTTTGCGCGTAATCTTCTCCTGAAGCTGCGCGCGTTTTCGCGACTAAGGTTTCCAACCTGCGCACCATTTATGTCGACCCGAACCGCTTTATCATCATTTTCATTCGTATCGTCGGGTATCAGATAGGCCGTAAAAGTCGGCATCACATTGTTTTCATCATTGGATTCTGTTTTTGCGTGTTCGACAAGCTTTTCAAGTGTT
>JAHZIU010000373.1 GCA_022601315.1 Betaproteobacteria bacterium | reverse complement strand
TTTAAAGCAGCTGGCAAAGACCACTAAATTACATGGTTTTCGTCCTGGAAAAGTTCCACTTAAAATTGTTGAACAAAAATATGGTGCTCAGATTCATCAAGATGTATTGGGTGACATCATACAAAAAGAATTCAATGAAACAGTTAAATCGCTTGATTTAAAGATTGCAGGATATCCAGATTTTCAAGCAAAAGAAACTAGTGAAGATGTTAACGATTTATATACATTTAGCGCGACATTTGAAGTCTATCCGGAAATAATATTGGGTGATCTGAGTCAACACAGCGTCGAAAAACCAATAGTACAAGTTTCAGATGCGGATATTGACAAAACAATTGAAATGATTCGTAAGCAACAAGTGCAATTTCAACCAGTAGGCCGTCCGGCAAAAACTGATGACCGTGTCAAGATTGATTTTCACGGCGTTTTGGATGGCAAAGATTTTGCAGGCGGGAAGGCAGAGAATGTTGAATTGGTTATTGGTGAAGGAAAATTTTTAAAAGATTTTGAGAATGCATTAATAGACTTGGATATTGCTCAGGAAAAGTCGTTCGATGTGACTTTCCCAGAAGAATATCATAGCAAAGATATGGCAGGCAAAACCGTGACATTTACGGTAAAACTGCATGAAATAAATATGCCTGTATTACCTGAGGTTAATGCTGAATTTGCTAAATTACTAGGTATCCCTGATGGTGATTTGGAAAAAGTAAGAGTTGGAATTCGACAGGATCTTGAGCGCGAAGTTCTAAAACGTACGAGATCAAAACTCAAAGAACAAGTAATGCAGTGTTTTTTAGATACTACACAGATAGAAGCGCCAAATGTATTAGTTGATCAAGAAACTGAACGCTTAATGAAAGAGGCGAGTGAGAATTTTGAATCACGTGGTATGAAAGCAAAAGATATCCAGCTTTCACCAGAAATGTTTAAAGATAAAGCGGATAATAGAATTAAACTAGGATTGATTTTGGCTGAATTGGTCAAAGTGCATGATTTAAAAGCAACACCTGAAAAAGTTCGTAGTATCATAGAAGAAATGGCGCAAAATTATGATAATCCTGAACAAGTTGTGAAATGGCATTATGCCTCAGCGGAGCGTTTGAAAGAAATACAGTCACTGGCACTAGAAGATAATGTTGTATTGTGGGCGCTAGAAAAAGTAAAAATGGTTGATAAAGCTGTAACTTTTGATGAAATGATGGGGATATCTTAATATGACGCAACAATTTGATCAGCAGAACAATACAGAACCAAGCAACCTGGGATTAATACCCATGGTGATTGAGACAAGTGGACGTGGTGAGCGTGCCTATGACATTTATTCTCGCTTATTAAAGGAGAGAGTTGTCTTTTTGGTCGGGCCTGTTACTGAAGCCTCTGCTAATCTAGTTGCCGCACAATTTTTATTCTTGGAATCTGAAAATTCTGAAAAAGATATTCATTTTTATATCAATTCCCCTGGCGGCATAGTTTCGGCTGGCCTGGCTATCTACGATACGATGCAATATATAAAATCAGACGTTAGTACGTTGTGTATTGGACAAGCTGCTAGTATGGGGGCGTTATTACTGACAGCAGGCGCTAAAGGGAAGCGTTTCTGTTTGCCAAATTCACGTGTAATGATTCACCAACCACTGGGCGGTTTTCAAGGCCAAGCGTCCGATATTGAGATACATGCGAAAGAGATCCTGTACCTTAAATCCCGGCTAAATGAGATTATGGCAAAGCATGCCGGTAAACCAGTATCTGATATTGAAAAAGATACTGATCGTGATAATTTTTTAAGCGCTGAAGAATCAGTAAAGTATGGTTTAGTTGATGCTGTAATAACACACAGAGATGAAAGTGTAGATTAACCTTGATTTAGTAGTCGCAAATAAAACTTTCTTTTATTTTGGGAATCTTTACTTGACTATAGTAGGAAAAAATTATGCCAGACAAAACTAGTGGTGAGAAACTACTTTATTGTTCATTCTGCGGTAAAAGTCAGCATGAAGTCAGAAAACTAATTGCTGGACCATCTGTATTTATTTGTGATGAATGTATTGAACTTTGTAACGATATCATCCGCGAGGAAATGCAAGGTGATGAGGCGACCAAGCTGGTTAAATCTAATTTGCCTGTGCCACATGAAATATGTGAAATATTGAATCAATATGTCATTGGGCAGGAAGCAGCAAAAAAGATTCTATCCGTTGCTGTTTATAATCATTACAAGCGTCTTAAATATTCAGTTAAATCCGATGATGGTGATGATATTGAACTGGCTAAAAGCAATATTTTACTTATTGGCCCAACCGGCTCGGGTAAGACTTTATTAGCTCAAACACTAGCACGACTTTTGGATGTGCCCTTTATTATGGCAGATGCAACTGCGCTGACTGAAGCGGGTTATGTGGGTGAAGATGTTGAAAATATTATTCAAAAGCTATTGCAGAAATGCAATTATGATGCTGATAAGGCACAGCGTGGCATTGTTTATATCGATGAGATAGATAAGATATCACGTAAATCTGACAATCCTTCAATTACTCGTGATGTGTCAGGCGAGGGTGTGCAACAAGCGCTGCTAAAACTAATCGAAGGAACCACCGCATTGGTTCCTCCGCAAGGTGGGCGCAAGCATCCTAATCAAGAATTTGTTCAAGTTGATACCACAAATATTTTATTTATCTGTGGCGGCGCATTTGATGGCCTGGATAAGGTAATTAGAGGACGTTCGGAAAAAGGTGGAATTGGATTTGGCGCTGATGTTAAAAGTAACAGTCGTAAAGATATTAATCTGGTTTTACAGGATGTTGAACCAGAAGATCTTGTGAAATTTGGATTGATCCCTGAATTCGTTGGCCGCTTGCCAGTTGTGGCGACACTGGATGAGCTTAATGTAGAAGCATTAATCCAGATTTTGACAGAGCCAAAAAATGCACTTGTTAAGCAATATTGGAAAATGTTTAACATGGAGGGCGGCGTTGAACTTGAGTTTCGTGAACAAGCGCTGAAAGAAATAGCTAATAAAGCATTGATACGAAAGACCGGTGCACGTGGATTGCGTTCAATCCTAGAAGAAATTCTGCTGGATATTATGTATGACCTTCCATCATTAGAGAATGTTACTAAAGTAGTTATTGATTACAATACGGTTAATGATGATATTAAGCCAATTTTGATTTATTCGGATCAACCAAAGGTCGCTAAACGTTCTAAATAATTCATTTTTGACTTATTCAATATATGATATTTTCTGATATATAGATTGTGACCGTCGGTGATTAAAATTATTTTAATATAGCATTTAAGTATTATTTATTGCTACGGAACTAATAAGATGTGAATACACATATATAATTGATTCTGTTTTGACGATTCTCTCCAAGCAAATATGTGCTACTGTAAACTGATATTTTTTTAATCTTGATCTTTTGATTAGCGCCCAAATATTAATCATTAATACTAATTTTTAAATGAGCATATATGACTTCTTTAGTAAATGATTCTGAACAAATAGTTTTGCCGCTATTGCCATTACGTGATGTGGTGGTTTTTCCACACATGGTCATACCGTTATTTGTCGGCCGTGAAAAATCAATTAAAGCGCTTGAGTTTGCAATGGAGTCGAATAAAAATATACTCCTAGTTGCACAGCGAATTGCCGCAAAAGATGAGCCAGCGCCAGAAGATCTCTATGATGTATGCAGCGTGGCAAGTTTATTACAAATGCTTAAATTACCAGATGGCACGGTAAAAGTATTGGTGGAAGGTAATCATCGTGCACTTATACAAGAACTAATTGAAACAGAGTCCTATTTTTCTGGAAAAGCATCACAAGTCATTATTAATAATGAAGATAATCCAGAAGCTGAAGCAATGCGACGTGCAATACTGACGCAATTTGATCAGTATGTGAAACTAAATAAAAAAATACCGCCAGAAATCATTACATCACTTGGCGGTATTGATGAGGCAGGCCGCATGGCGGACACAATTGCTGCTTATCTTCCATTGAAACTCGAGCAAAAGCAGGAAATCCTAGAAATTTTTGATGTGCCTAAACGTTTGGAACATTTGTTGGGTTTACTTGAAACTGAATTAGATATACTACAAGTTGAAAAACGTATTCGAGGCAGAGTAAAGCGCCAGATGGAAAAAAGTCAGCGTGATTACTATCTGAATGAACAAGTTAAGGCCATTCAGAAAGAATTAGGCGAAGGTGAAGATGGTGCCGATCTGGAAGAAATTGAGAAAAAAATAAAATCAGCCCAAATGCCTAAAGAGGCGCGCACTAAAGCAGAATCAGAATTAAAAAAATTACGTTTAATGTCACCGATGTCAGCTGAAGCAACAGTTGTGCGCAATTATATTGATACATTGGTAGCATTGCCATGGAGAAAGAAAAGTAAAATCAGCAAGAACTTAAATACGGCTGAGGCAGTGCTAGAAGAAGACCATTATGGATTGGAAAAAGTTAAAGAACGTATAGTTGAGTACTTAGCCGTACAGCAAAGAGTGGAAAAATTAAAAGCACCAATTCTTTGTTTAGTCGGCCCGCCTGGTGTTGGTAAAACATCTTTAGGGCAGTCCATAGCGCGTGCAACAAATAGAAAATTTGTTCGTATGTCATTAGGTGGTGTACGTGATGAAGCTGAAATTCGGGGCCATCGACGAACCTATATTGGTTCTATGCCAGGAAAAATATTGCATAACATGAGCAGAGTTGGCGTAAAGAACCCTTTATTTCTACTTGATGAAGTAGACAAAATGGGTATGGATTTTCGTGGTGATCCTGCGTCCGCGCTATTAGAAGTTCTGGATCCGGAACAAAATAATACTTTTGTTGATCACTACGTAGAAGTTGAGTATGACTTGTCAGATGTAATGTTCGTAGCAACCGCTAATTCATTAAACATTCCGCCTGCGTTATTAGATCGATTAGAAGTAATTAATTTATCCGGGTATACCGAAGATGAAAAGTTAAATATTTCTACCCGGTACTTGTTATCCAAGCAGATGAAGAACCATGGGCTGAAGGAAAATGAGCTAAGTGTTTCTGATTCGGTTTTGCGTGATATCACTCGTTACTACACAAGAGAAGCGGGGGTACGTGCAATGGAACGTGAGATATCAAAAATATGCAGAAAAGCGGTTAAAGCCTTATTACTTAAAAAAACAGGTAAACAGCGAATAGCTGTTACTTCACGTAATATTGAGAAATTCTTAGGTGTCAAACGCTATACTTATGGCATAGCAGAAGAGGAAAGTCAAATTGGACAAGTTACCGGTCTGGCGTGGACTGAAATTGGCGGAGAGTTGCTTGCCATAGAAGCAGTAGTATTACCTGGGAAAGGCAAGACAATTGCGACAGGTAAACTTGGTGAAGTAATGCAAGAATCTATTCAAACTGCACTTTCTGTAGTTAGAAGCCGCTCACAAATACTGGGTATCGCGGAGGATTTCTACCAAAATAATGATATCCATGTCCATTTACCTGAAGGTGCAATACCAAAAGATGGTCCAAGTGCCGGTATTGGTATTTGTGTCGCTATCGTATCGGTGTTAACTCATATTGCGGTAAAGTCTGATGTGGCCATGACGGGTGAGATCACACTACGTGGTGAAGTTCTCCCAATTGGTGGCCTTAAAGAAAAACTGTTGGCAGCACATCGTGGCGGTATTAAAACTGTTTTAATTCCAGAAAAGAATGTAAAAGACTTGGCTGAAATTCCAGCGAATATAAAAAATCAATTGATGATCCGCCCAGTAAAATGGATTGATGAAGTACTTGATTTGGCGCTGGAACGTAAACCTGAGGTTATTTCTGCATCAATTACTTCCCCTTCTTTACAATCCGCGAAAGACGAAAAGGTGACAGGAACAGTTCTAAAACATTAATTACGCGTCTGCTTAGAAATCAGTACTTCTATACTGCGGATAAAATATACCCGGATAGCCAGATAGTTTCATTCTGTTTATTGAAAACTGCTTTATGGAAAAATTTAATCTGAGTAGAAGGAAATTACTACAGTATAGTTTTGCAAGTCTTGGTGCTTTTGTTGGAAATAACCTGCTAGCTGGATCATTTAAGCAATCGTCTTTGTCAAAAGAAAAATTAGGACCTTTGCTCCCACCTGATCGTAATGGAATACGATTGCCTAAAGGCTTTAAATCTCAAATTATTGCCCAATCAAGTCAGAAGATTTCTGGTTATACATGGCATGCTGCGCCTGATGGCGGCGCAGTTTTTGCTTCAGCTGGCGGTGGTTGGGTATATGTTTCGAATAGCGAAATGGATAGTAAAACTGGTGGAGCAGGGGCTTTACGATTTAATCAGCAGGGTGAAGTGATTGATGCCTACTCAATTTTAAGTGGCACCACTAGAAATTGTGCAGGTGGACATACACCTTGGCAAACATGGTTATCTTGCGAAGAAATTGACAAAGGACAAGTATGGGAATGTGATCCGTTTGGTATTAATCCACCTAGAGTAAGAGAGAAATTAGGGTCATTTAATCACGAGGCTGTTGCTTTTGATATTGTTAATCAGAAATTTTATCTCACTGAAGACCTGCCTGATGGTTGTTTATATCGCTATACCGCTCACTCATTTGATGCTAAGGGACACCCTGATCTGGATGATGGTTTTCTAGAAGTGGCGGAGGTCTCTGATAAACATATTGGTAAAGTATATTGGCATCGTCTACCAGACCCATTAGCAACCACAACACCAACGCGCAAGCAATTAAATAATGTCAGCTACTTTAATGGCGGGGAAGGTATTTGGTACCATGATGGCACTATTTACTTTACAACCAAAGGTGATGATTGTGTGTGGGCATACCACATTCAGAACAGTCAGTTAAGTATTGTTTACAACGCAGCTTATTATTTGCAGCCAGTACTAACAGGTGTTGATAATATTACAGCAAACGCCTCTGGTGACTTGTTGGTTGCAGAAGATGAGGGTAATTTACAGATCGTAGTCATTAGTAATCAGGATGTATATCCTTTGTTACAAATCGTAGGTCAAGACCATTCAGAAATAACGGGCCCAGCTTTTAGTCCAGATGGCACGCGCTTGTATTTTAGCTCTCAACGCGGGAAAAGTGGGCGATCAGAAGATGGTATTACGTACGAGATAACCGGCCCGTTTTAAGGAATTATTTGTACTGCATGCTACTAAATTTGTTTTAGATATATTTTACAAACGTAAATAACGAAAACATAATGGTGCATTTAGTCCATAGCTTAATCTATTCTTCTGCTAATCGCATGCCAGAAAAGGTGGCACTATCATATAAAAACAATAAAGTAACCTATGCTGCATTAGTTAAAGAAACCGAAGTTATCGCAGGCAGCCTACTTGATATTGGGCTTGGTAGGCATGAACGCGTTGCAGTATATCTGGAAAAACGTATTGAAACCGTTAGTTTTTTGTTTGCAGCAACTTTAGCTGATGGTGTTTCTGTGCCTGTTAACCCGCTTCTTAAACCAAAACAGGTTTCTTATATACTAGCTGATTGTAATGTGAGAGTTTTACTCACTTCAATAGAAAGATTAAAAACTTTAGCTGCAGTTTTACCAAATTGTCCTGACCTTCATACGGTTATAGTGGTCGATTCGAGGAATGCGCTGCCTGATCTTTCAGGTCTAAATATTCTACCGTGGGCAAAGCTTTATACATCAACTAAAACTAACTTGCCTTGTCGTGCGATAGATCGTGATATGGCAGCTATTCTTTATACTTCCGGAAGCACCGGGAAACCAAAAGGCGTTGTGCTTTCTCATCATAATATTGTTGCAGGGGCAAAGAGTGTTTCACAGTATTTAGGTAATACTCCGGATGATAAGCTTTTATCTGTATTACCATTAAGCTTTGATTACGGCTTGAGTCAACTAACGACAGCTTTTAATGTCGGTGCAACAAATGTTTTGATGAATTATTTGTTGCCACGAGACATCATACGAACCATAAAAGATCATTTAATTACTGGCCTTGCCGCTGTACCGCCCTTATGGATACAATTAGCCCAATTAAGTTGGGAAGGAACAGAAACGTTACGCTACATAACGAATTCAGGCGGGGCAATGCCACGCGCCACCCTGGATTTACTACGCTCTTCATTGCCTAATACTAAAGTCTTCTTGATGTATGGCTTAACGGAAGCTTTTCGTTCTACTTATTTACCGCCGGAGCAAATAGACTTGCGTCCCGATTCTATTGGTAAAGCTATTCCAAATGCAGAAATACTTGTTTTGAGAGCAGATGGTACACAATGTGCTGCGAAAGAACCTGGAGAATTAGTACATCGTGGTGCGTTAGTCTCCATGGGTTATTGGAATGATACTGACAAAACAGCAAAATGCTTTAAGCCAATTACATCACGCCAGAATGGATTGACCATACCTGAATTGGCTGTTTGGTCTGGCGATACAGTTAAAATGGATGAAGAAGGTTATTTGTATTTTATTGGTCGTCGTGATCAGATGATCAAAACATCCGGTTATAGAGTCAGTCCCACTGAAATTGAAGAAATAATTTACGCGATAGAAACTGTAAGTGAAGTTGTTGCATTAGGTGTTCCACACCCAATATTAGGACAAGCTATAGTGGTTATTGTCACGTCTCGAAAAGACAGTGATAATGCGCTTAATGCTGATATGCTACTTTCAAATTGTAAGCAAAATTTGCCTGCCTTTATGGTTCCCAGCTATTTCGATATACGTGAGGATGATTTACCAAAAAACACTAATGGTAAAATAGACCGTAATTCTCTTTTTTTAGAGTTAGAACATATGTTTATGGACGAAAACAAGTGACCGGATCACGACCGAAACACGCAGCGCTAACTCAATTTCCTGTTATTGAAAATTGCCTTCAAATTGGTGGTATGCCACTAACAAGACTTGTACAACAAATTGGTCAGACACCGTTTTATGCTTACGATAGGGAGAAGATCACAGAACGCATTGCATTACTACGTAAACACCTGCCTGAAGAAATTCACCTGCATTATGCAATGAAAGCAAACCCAATGCCTGCAGTTGTACAACATATGGCACATTTGGTTGATGGTATTGATGTGGCTTCTGTTGGTGAAATGAGGACAGCATTAGATACGATTATGCCTGCTAATAGAGTAAGCTTTGCTGGTCCTGGAAAAAAGGCGTATGAACTTTCCTGCGCAATCGCTGCAGGTATTGTGCTGAATATGGAATCTGAACAGGAAATGGAGTCGATTGCCGAAATTGGCAAAGATCTTAATATACGTCCAAATGTTGCAGTCCGTGTAAATCCAAATTTTGAATTAAAATCTTCAGGAATGAAAATGGGTGGGGGGGCACAGCAATTTGGTGTAGATTCAGAACGTGTGCCAGAGATGCTAATTCAAATTGGTAAACTTGGTTTAAATTTTATGGGGTTTCATTTTTTCAGCGGCTCACAGAACTTAAGGCATACTTCGATACAGGAAGCGCACGAAAAAACATTTCAATTGGGTATACAACTCGCTCAGAACGCCCCTTCACCAGTAAAATATTTAAATATTGGAGGAGGGTTTGGCATACCATATTTCCCTGGTGAGCGCGCACTTGATATCGCAGCTATTGGAGGTAATTTAACGCGCTTGTTACCCGAGATAAAAGAGAAACTACCGGAAGCTCAAATCGTTATTGAGTTGGGTCGTTATATGGTAGCAGAAGCTGGAGTTTATGTATGCAGGGTACTGGAGCGTAAACAATCAAGGGGCCAAGTTTTTTTAGTGACCGATGGTGGACTACATCATCATTTGGCGGCCAGTGGTAATTTTGGACAAGTAATTCGTAAGAATTTTCCAGTTACTATTGGTAATAAAGTGCTAAGTAGTGAAAAAGAGACTGTATCTGTAGTAGGTCCTCTTTGCACACCTTTAGATTTGTTGGCCGCTAAAATGGAATTACCAAAAACAGAGATCAATGATTTAGTTGTGATCATGCAATCGGGTGCTTATGGCCTTTCAGCCAGTCCTACCGCATTTTTAGGACATACGAAACCAATAGAGAGATTGATATAATTTTTTAATTAAGTTTAGTAGAAAATAACTGCAAAAATTGAATTTTATTGTTCGACAAACTATTAGTAGATAACAGGTAACTTTTAGTAACTAATAATAGCGAGATCTATCCACAAAGAATGATAAAATTCTTTATTATGGCTTGAATGTTGGGCTTAGGCTGTCTGCATAGCATTTAAAATAAACTAAAATCGATCTAGGTAAATATTGATAATGGCAATAATAGATGAAATAAAGTGTATCTTAAAAGAAACACTTCAGTTGGGGGATAAAATTGACTCCTTTGATTCAGAGACGCCTATACAAGGAGGCATACCTGAATTTGACTCTATGACTGTTATTACTGTTAAAACAGCACTTGAAGAAAAGTATGGATTTGAAGTTAAAGATGACGAGATTGCAGGCGAGACTTTTGAAACGCTTGGTAGCTTAACAGAATTTGTGCGGCAGAAAATCAGCGAATAATTAAGAAAATATTTATCATAGATGTGATGATTAATGCCGGACTTTTAGAATCTTATAATTTGGTATGAAATACAAAATTATCACATGAGTTATGGTTGGACTTCAACGATAGAATTATGGCGAGCAAGGCCGCTTATTATACGGCCAGACTGATTGCGAACTTGAACAACTTGATCTTCCGCGGCGTCAGCCAATGCTTGGCCTTCTGAAGTGACACTAAAACTGTGTCCCTGTACAACCAACTTTACCTTTTGACCGCGTAAGATGATATAGGGATCTCTGAGCATTTGCTGGCGCAATGGTTGTCCGGAAGAAATATTATTTGTTGCAATTTTTCCGATAACTTGCGCTGAATCAGTAAAGACCCCTTCAGGCATTCGTGTCAGATTAACTTGCTGTGGCGTAATATCTCCAATACTAAGTGCGTGGCCTCGTGCAACAGGTTGCGTTACATGTAACACATTTGCCATAACTTTAACTTCTGTTTGCACATAAATAGTCCAGGACGTTTGACTGTTGCAACGCACGCCTATAGATGTTTTTCCCCATAAACGTGCGCCTGCCGGTAAGAAAGGGGATAACTCTGCACACTTGGGTAATGTGATACGTTCATCAATTTTGCCAACTTCCGCAATCACCTGTCCAGAGTGACTTGACGTATTACTATAGACAAAATCTTTAACTGCATTCTTAATGAGTGAAATTTCTTGATATTGAGACGCGTGATTGTCATCACCAGCAAATAGTTTTGCAGGTATGAGAACAAGCATAATCAGATAAACACTTAATTTCAGGCAACGCATCATAATATCCTAAGCAAAAATTTTGCCGCCTGCGGCAATATTTGCCGCCACACCGACATAATAATCAGAAATTCAGAATTACGTCTTGCAAGGTGGCAGCAATTTGTAGTCTTGTTCAAATGTTTGCTGCTGACAGCATAATTTCAGATTCACAGTTGGTAACTCTGGTACGCCATCTATTTGATATTTACAGGGTTTACTTTTCAGTGTCACTAGCAACGCAGCCAAGATTGTTGGTTGAAAGAACTCTAGACACTATCCAGCTACAACTTTCTGAGTAACTGGCATGTAAATTGCTTAGACAGAAGGTATAACTATCAATTCGGGATTATTTAGATGAATAGCAAACTTGATAAGGCAGTAAATTATCTTCATCAAGCTTTAAATGTAAGGGTAGCTAGGCAAGAGTTACTTTCAAGTAATATTGCTAACGCCGATACGCCAAGTTTTAAAGCGAAGGATATTGAATTTGCAAATGTGCTAAATGACAGGTTGTCATCATCAGGTGTTCATAAAACTGGTTTAACGACTACATCGCCAATGCACTTCGATCTAAAAAATGCCAAAGGTGTTCTTGGTGATCATACTTTATATCGTGTCCCGCTTCAGCCAAGTGCTGATGGAAACACAGTAGATATGGATGTTGAGCGAACTCGTTTTGCTGACAATTCCATAAAATATGATGCGAATCTAACGTTTATTAATGGCCAGTTTAGAGGCCTGCTTTCAGCTATACAGGAGAGATAATTATGTCACTATTTAGTGTATTTGATATTGCCGGATCGGCCATGAGTGCGCAATCACAACGGTTGAATGTGGTTGCAAGTAATCTTTCTAATGCTGACAGCGTGACTAGTTCAACTGGAGAACCCTATCGAGGTAGACAGGTTGTGTTTAGCACATTACAAGCAGACGCAAATGGCGCAAGTGGCGTTAAAGTAGCTGGCGTTGTTCACGACGAATCTCCCATGAAGAAAGTATTTGAACCTAACCATCCAATGGCAGATGAAAGTGGATATATAGAATTGCCAAATGTGAGTGTTGTCGATGAAATGGTAAATATGATGTCTGCATCACGATCATACCAAAACAGTGTTGACATGATGAACACGACGAAGTCTTTGTTACAAAAAACACTGACCATTGGTCAATAAGGAGAGATCGAATGGATTCAGTCCAAACAACCAATACACAAGCAACTGCTACCGGGAATGCTGCTGCAACTACTGGTAAGAAAGAAGAATTAGACCCACAAGAACGTTTTCTTAAGCTTTTGGTAACCCAATTGCAGAACCAGGATCCGCTAAATCCGCTTGATAATGCAGAAGTTACCAGTCAATTGGCACAAATTAGCACCGTAACGGGCATAGAAAAACTCAATGACACCCTTCAAATACTTCTTTCAGATATTGAAGACAGTCGAACCATTGAAGCAGCTGCATTAGTAGGAAGAAATGTATTGGTGCCGGGAACAACAATGAGCCTTGAAAATGGTGTCGCTAATGCCGGCTTTGAATTGCCGCAATCTGTAGATGAATTAAGTGTCACCATTCTAGATGGTTCAGGTATTGCGGTACGCACTATAGATCTTGGTGAGCAAACCTCTGGTGTTAAAACCTTTTCTTGGGATGGTGTTACAGACAGTGGTACTGCTGCCGCAAATGGTGAATATGGTTTTGTAGTGAATGCAAAAATTCTTGACGGTGACAAAGATGTTACTACCGAAAGATTGGCTTTAGGTTCTGTGAACAGTGTTTCACCTGGTGAACATGATGCTGTCCTCGATATGGGCAAGCTTGGTTTAGTTGGGTTCTCAGACGTTAAACAGATTTTTTAATTAGGGGAAGAACATGGCTTTTCAACATGGGTTAAGTGGTTTGAATGCAGCCACATCAAATCTCGACGTTATTGGTAATAATATCGCAAATGCTAATACTGTAGGATTTAAGCAAGGACAAGCGCA
>JAHZIU010000372.1 GCA_022601315.1 Betaproteobacteria bacterium | reverse complement strand
AGTTGCTGGTCTTAACTGTGCTAACAGGCTACCTTTCGTAACATTTTCACCTTCTTTTATGGGTAAATCAATAATTCTTCCATTGTGGCTTGTACTCAACAATGTTTTATCTATATCAACTTTGCCATCGCCTTTGTAAGTCACAAATGCTAAATAAACAGAATAGGCGAAATATGCTAAAACAAGTGTAAATAATAAGATATAAAGTTTATGCGCTACTTTGAAACCATATACCACAGGCGCTACACCTTCAGCACTCTTATTGATAAAACTGTTTTTATTTTTTAATTTCATTGTTATTGACTAGCCAAAGTGAAAAAACTAGACAAATTCTCAAAACCAAAACGACGAATCCCTAAATATTGATTAATTTCATTTATTCTTTGCTCCAACTCCCATTCATCTTCGGTATCCTTTATTCTGATTACAACGGTAATTTTGTCTTGGTCTAGTTGCTTAGTAATGGGGTGCAGTCGTCGAATAAGCGTTTCTGGTTTAGGTCCATAGGCCATAAAATAAATACCATCGACTAATTGGAGTGTTTTTTCATAATATTCCATAGGCCAGTGTAGTGGGACTGCAACCGTTAGACGAGAAGTGGGGATTTTCAAACGTATGGCTGACAACATGGCGATATAATTTTCAAGATAATATTCTTGACGTTGCTTAAAGTCTGGAAAGGTGTGCGGCTCTATATCTAAATGAACAGCTTCTTGCTGTTCCGCCAACATTAAAACACTCATCGCAGCATGTTGATGGTTCTCGGGATGAACCCATTCGTTTGTGCTAAACATTACCTCTACATCAATTTCATATTTTGGGGCATGCTGTATAAATGATGCCATTTTTTCTTTGTTCGTTTTTTTGCTGGCACTCAAGGTAATTTTATTAATACCTTTTACCTGTAAAAAATCTAAAATATCTGAATTTGAATAACTATTAAACGTATTTGACCAGGCATAAATAGATCGTTCCCATGGCCTTCTACGTTTATGTTCAGTTGGCAAATCGTATGGAAAAATAAAATTGGGCTGGTATTCCACACCTGAAATTAAAAAAACTTCATGAATTCGCCAATAAAGCTCCTTCTTTACTTCATTTAACTCAAAGGCAGCATCCAATAAAGTACGTAAGCGCGTAAGTGCAATAATTAAGTCGTTATCATCATCAAAGTCTAAACGTAAAGAAACCTGTGAGTTACGAAATCTATCCAAAGCACGTTGAAAACGATAGTGTTGCTTTATGGTTTGTTTTTGCTGGTTCCTAACTAAAGAGTAGGCATAACGGACTTTTGTTAAGCGCTCCCAACTTTGATGTTCTTTCTCTCTTTCTACTTCCAGCAAACGATACTGAAGTGCGTCATCCTTTTTAATTGTTAATGGTATGTTGAAAGACAGTCCAACTCTCGTACTGTCTTCAAACCGGTCATCTCTGATTAAACCTTCTCGTACAAAGAAACGCAGTTGATTATTAAAGCGGGCCTTTTCTCTAGATTCTAATACTTCTTTTTTTAACGAATTTATTTGAACGGGGAGATTATCATCACGTATTGCTGCTGCAATTTGTTGCATATCAATATCAATCAGAGGCGCATAAAAAAGATTAGTAACCTGACCGTCGAAATGTGGGCTGCTATGTATATAGCTAAGTTCGTGCTTTATACGAAGAAGTTCCTCTTCACTGACTAGAAATTCTTCAAATTGACTCCACCCCTTAAAGTAGGCACGCTTCTCTACCGATGCTATTGACTTCATTAGCAACAATCTAAGTGTTAGAATTTGAGAGGTATGGCCAGCAAAATTCTGCGCTAATTTGTATCGGCTACAACGATAACCATTAACCACATTTTCAAATTGATTATCAAGCTTTGCAAGTTGAGCTTCGTTACGTAATGTTTGCGCGCGACCACGGTTCTCAAGAAAACCGTGTCTCAATATATCCCAGGATAATTCAACAAACCCAGGGGGAGCTATGATGCCGTCATCAAGAGACGAATTACTACCTCTACGTGTACCTTCAATAACACGACTGTATCGCCCTCTTAATTCAAAACCCCAATCCCTATCAAAACGTTCGGCATCTGCAAGTAACGCTAGCCTCTGGTATGATTCTGTGGGAAAGGCGTCGCATGCACCAGAGAAAAGTTTAGAGATAGTTGATAAGTCTTTATTGTCATATGGCAGTTGGTTGAATTGAGCATAAACATCATCAATTAACCCCAGCATTTTTTCTTGCTCACCTAAATATTTTGGTGATGATTCAGCGTGGACTGAACTCGAGACAATGCTGAAAAAGTAAGCAACAAAAAGAACGACAATACCAAATAAGAATTTTTTCCAGAATAAACAAGGATTATTCATGTCTCTGACTTGAGTTAATTTGGGCTTTCATGAAATAGCGTACATTATTATTATTAATAGTAAAAGGTAAATTTTCTTAGCGACTGTTTATATCCATGTGAATAAATGAAAGAATTTGACCACGCTCGGTTTTAATGTAATTGTTAAAAACGCGCCAAATCGCGCGTCAAATTGATTTGAAATTGCACGAAACTGAACTTTAAAGAATATTTTAAATACAAATAAAATAATTCAAGCGTCGAATAAGAGCCTAAAAAGAGAGTATATCAATAGTATTTTTCGATGCTTATGACGTAAAATTTGATCGACTTCGTGTAGGACTTCTGGAATCCCTAATATTATTAAATTGAAGTTTCACTGTAATGTGCAGAACCCCAGATTTTTGTCCTAAGCAACCATGCGCAATAAAGCGCTGATAAAAGAATTATGTGCAGGATTGACTGGTCTGGGGAAAACAGTAACAAAACTCTTATCGAGTACGGTCTGAGTAATCAGTTTTCTGGCATCGGAAAAGGCGAAGTGCGCCCGATTGTTAACAGCGTAACAACGTTGCGGCGTATGCTCAAGGCTGAAATAAGCTGGTTCTGCCATCTCGGTATAAAATCTTGGCAAAAATCATCTATATCGCAAAATAATTGTGTTAAATTCATAGTAAGCAGATTCTTGAGGAAAAAATATGTGTGGAAACCTATATTTTCCTATTCTTTACAAGGATCTGCTTGCCTTTCTTAAACTGAATTCAGGTTAAAAAACTCTCCTGATGGACGTTAAAGCAGGCAATTATTGAAAATTTATATAGTTGCGCAGCAAGTAGTCTCAGATTGAGAGAATGGACGTATTTAATCGTAAACTATTGGTGTACCCCCCAGCAAAGCAGGGGGTCTGATTTCATAAACCGTTCAAAGCGGTCTGATTTTGTAAGACATTCAGGATAGACAAATTCCGAAAGAAACCTATCAAACCCAAACCAGATAGCATAAGAAATAATATGCTTGGTTCAGGTACAGGATTAGGAGGAGTTGCTCCACAAATCTTTACTAATGACTCTGAACTGTTTCTTGAATCGCTAGTAAAACTACTATTAACACTTTGCTCACAACTGCCTGACAAATAAGTTGTTAATCCAACTGATTTAGATCCCAATAAACCACCCGCCTGGTTGAACAAACCGTCGCCCAAGAGATCAATATCTATACCAAAACTCAGGCTGTCATTGGCAGCAAAACTGCCATTTGCGAACATAATTTCTAATACTGGAGAAATACCACTGGTTGCGTTCAAGCTAAAAGTAATGTCTGACAAATCCAAGCCAATGGTTTCTGCACCTACCACAGGACCAAAGCCTCTCCCGCCTCCATTATTATTAATATTTGGGTCGGCTTGTCCATCACTGGGATCAAAAAATGCATCGTCATCAGAACCAGCCCTAAGATCAATTTTTATCTTGGTAATGAATTCACCCACTTTACCATCATTAAAGGTTACTTTAAAAAAATTGGCTGAGGGATCGTTTAGGTCCAGTACAAAACCAGGGTCTTCATTGAACCCATCAGGTATATTGTCCGTACCATCGGCTTTAAAAGTAATGATAGTAGCACTTCCCTGAATTGAGAAGAGGATGCTACTTAAGAGAATTATCAACAGCAAAAAATATTTATTTTTCATTGACAGCGTACTCCATCCGATTAGTTTAGTTAAGATACATGAATGGTTTCAGATTAAAACCTTTAACACCCCTCCCTTTTGCTTATATATTAACAATTTAATAATTTAAAACAATTGTACTAAAGTACAAATAATCACTTAAATTCTTGGAAACATTTATAGACACACATATTATGCCAAGTGTTCAATCGATGATTCTCAGAAGATTAAGACTACAGCCATATTATCTAGACTTTGACTAAAATGCTGTTAATCTGGATTTTTCACTAGCAAACTTAATTTCTCTCTACAACCATTTTGGTTATTGATTCTTGGTAAGCTCACCGCAACCAAGTGATAGACAGCCCTGAAATAATGATGATTCAGATGCGTTAGAATAGACGCAATTTTCCTGTTTCTCTTCTCCATCATCCTAAAACCCTCAGTTGGATGGTGCTTATAGAGTGCATTGTTGTTTATTTTTGCCAAGCGAAGTGAGACATAATAACAAGTTCACAACATATTGTAATGCAAAAAAAGAACCGGGTGCTATAAGTACCATAGCGTGGCTCACGTTGTTTGAACGTAAGGGCACTCCATCATTGCATTGCAAATGTACCTACCT
>JAHZIU010000371.1 GCA_022601315.1 Betaproteobacteria bacterium | reverse complement strand
ATACGCCACAAACGTGCTTGCTCAGCATTTTCAGCCAATGCCACACGATACCCTTCATCACGCAAAATTTCAGATAACAACTCACGTATACCAACCTCATCATCAACAACAAGTATTGTATTATTTGTCATCATGCTAAATTTTTCTCCGTTGATGAATAATCAGTACATCTATGTGCACCCACAAGTATATTAGCGTTTTCATAAACCATTCAAAAACTCATGCCACATTATTAGTCACAATTAATGAATCTTTTTCTACCGTTGGTAAAACAATAGCAACTTGAGCACCCTGTGGGTATATATTCTCGATATGAATCTCACCGCCATGCTCTTCAACAATTTTCTTAATTATGGGCAAACCTAGGCCTGTTCCTTTTGACTTTGTCGTTACATAGGGTTCAAACACTCGCGTTTTAATCCCCTCTGAGAAACCGCACCCATTATCACGGACACTTAACTGTACACCACCTGCTATTGTTTCAGTAAATATCTCAATAACAGGTTTTTTAGTATCAATTAATGCATCCTGAGCATTTTGCAATAAGTTATGCAATACTTGACGCAACTGTGCTGAATCTCCGTTAACAACCGTCAGATCAGCAGTAAGCATTTGCTTAATTTCTAGACGCAATCCACCCTCAGACTCCGCATTTCCTGTTTCGTATAATAACAACACCTCACGTATCAATGCATTAAAATCCAATTGCTGTAATTCCAATTTAGGAACACGCGCATACTGGTTAAACTCATTCACCATTCGTTTCAAGGCTTCCACTTGATTAACAATGGTCTCAGTAGAACGACGCAAAATTCTTTCGTCGTCTCCATCCAATTTAGATGCCAGTTTATGCAGCACACGTTCAGCAGAAAGCTGAATAGGTGTCAATGGGTTTTTAATTTCATGGGCAAGCCGTCGCGCTACTTCACCCCATGCAACAGACCGCTGTACTTGCAGCAAATTGGTTATATCATCAAATACCACGACCACGCCTCCACTTGAAACCCTAGGTAAACGCGTTCCCCGCAATAACAACACTTGATTACGCCCATCTTCTGAGAATGTAAGTTGATGTTGCCAGGCGCTTGTCTCACTAGAAATAAAGCCTTCCTTAATTTCACATATCAAGGTATTTAGCTTCGGCTCCCGTTCAACACAACCATCAATAACCGAACCATCCAGACCGATCAATGGGGTTTGCAGGATCTTCTCTGCACTACGATTGGCCTTATACAACACTAACCGCTCATCGAATACCAATACGCCTGAGGATAAATTAGCCAAAATACTTTCAAGATGCGCACGCGCGCTTTCAACGGCTTGTTGATTATGTTGCGCTGCTGCTTGCGCTTCTTCCAACTGTTGCGTCATTAAGTTAAAAGATTCTGTCAAAACACCCAGTTCATCACGCGTCTGCACCAAATGGCGCCGACTAAAATCACCCTGCGCCACAGCACGCGTACCTTCAGCCAACATACCCAAAGGCGCACTTAATCTTTCACTCAATAACGACGCCGTTGCCATTGCAGAAAAAAGTGACAACAACAATGCCAGCGTCAACGTCACGCTATACAACCGGGTTAATCCCTGGCGTGACAAAGACAATTCCTGATAATCACGATAACCGGCCTGTACCCGTTCCGCATTTTCAGCCAGTTGTCCCGGTACAGGTTGCAATAACTGCAACACGCGAATATCTTCATCCAGACTTAATACATTAACCGGAGCAACCACGCGTAGATATAAACCTTCTCCGTCAACAGATTCAACCACACTAAAAGCTTTCTGCGTACGAATTTGCCGCATCACCGTTGGACCAGGCATATCTGGAAATAAGGCCCTATTATTTTCGCTGGCAAATGCGACAACTTTACCATCCTGACTAAATAAAGTAGCCTCCTGAATCTGTGACTGCAACAACAATTCAGTAAGTATGGGCAAAGATGGAACAGAAGCCTCGGATAACGTGAGTGCTACACCCTGCGCTTTTTTCTGCAGTTCTTCCTGCAAGTTTGCAAGCATAGTTTGTCCCAAGTTCAAACCACCTTCAAGTGCTCGATCTACTTTAACATCAAACCATGATTCAATACTCTTTCCTAAAAACTGGACGGATACAGCGTATACAAGCGCGCCAGGAAGTATCGCCATTAATGAAAAAATCAAAAACAAACGTAAGGCCAGACGAGAACCAAATACACCAGATTTTAATCTACGCCTAAATCTTAATAGCAGAAATCCCACGATAACCATGAGAAGTAGCACAAATACAATATTTATACCCAGCAAAATCCGATAGCGTCGTTCAAAAAACTCTGTATTTGCGCCAGCTGTCGCCAGCAAAAAAAGCATGACACCACCCAGTCCCGCGCCAACAATCAGAACGTACTTCATCAGTCACTTTTGAATTGAAAAGGTTGTGCCGGCACTGGTAACTTCATTTCCCATTCCAACCGATCTGAACTTAGATTCCAATCACTTGAACTGAGTGCTTCCACTTGAAATGGCTTTGGCATTCTTGTCAAATCAAGCCATACACGTAATATTGCTTTATATTCAACATTTGGTTTCAGTTCAGAATTAACAGTAATTGGATGGTCATGCAATTGACTTAACACCTGCAACGCTTCTTCCAATGAAAAAAAGTTACGTGAATAGGAACGATAAATTAAGCGATATTGACGGGTCAGCGCATAATAGGTCAGGCCAATTCTTGGCTTCGTGCGGGCAACCTCTTTGTCAAACCAATACCACCGAGGATCAAGCAATGTAAATTTGGTTACAAAGTAAAGCACAATGCCTTTTTCAAGGGCTTTCTCCAATGTGGGATTAAGTACGATCTCAGAATCAACGCTAATGTGGTATTCGTCGTCAACAGCCGCCAATTTAACAGACTTTATCTGGACATCTCCTTTAGCATACGCAGTAAATGGCAACAACAATACCAGCAGTAAAAATATCAAAAGAATAGATTGCAATTTTATTTGCAACTTCATTAGGCTATTTTTTTTGCAGTAATGTATAAAAAAAACCATCATTTTGGATGCTCGGTAACAATTGTCCTCTTTCCATTGCCGCTGCTGACAACGACAATAATCGTGCGTCCGGATGATGACGCATAAACGTTTCTATTTGCAAATTGTTTTCTTCGGCAAAAATTGAACATGTTGCATATAGCAATTTACCATTGGAACTCAGCATTTTCCATAATGCACGCATAATTGCTGTTTGGCTTGTAGCAAGCTTAAGCACATCGCGTTCACGACGCAACCACTTAATATCTGGATGTCGACATACAACACCCGAAGCAGAACAAGGCACATCCGCTAAAATGCGGTCAAAAGGTTTACCGTCCCACCACTCTCCGGGATTTATCGCATCACCACAAACCATACGTTCAACTTGTGTTTGCAAACGCGCCAAATTCTGTTTCACCTGAGCCAGACGCACATTATCATTGTCCAGTACCGTCAATGATATGTCAGCCAATTCCAGCAAATGCGTACTTTTGCCACCCGGTGCGGCACAAGCATCTAATACACGCATACCATCACGCACATCCAAAAATGGTGCTGCCAGCTGTGCGCCAGCGTCCTGCACAGATACCCATCCATCT
>JAHZIU010000370.1 GCA_022601315.1 Betaproteobacteria bacterium | reverse complement strand
TGCATTGTGTAGCGCCATGCAACATGGTGATACCGTATTACAAGCTTTTTTATATTTAGCATCCATTAAGCGAGCAACGGATATAGTCGATTTAGATAATCAGCTGGAAAAACTAGAGGAATTGCTATTACAGGAAGAAAACAACGTAAACCAGAATTGGGGAATTATTCATCTCAATGTAGCCGAACACTTGATCCGTCAACATTCAAAGGAAACTTCACTCCACAGTGAGCGTGACAGCGTTCGGCGAGTTCATGGACACCTACAACTAGCGAAAAAGCATTTGCCAGAGACTGCATTACGTCCTCAGTCACAAATTCTAGGTTTACGGGGATTGCTATATGAAAATGATAAACGCTACGATGAAGCTTTAGTGCTCAGTAGGCAAGCAATAGAATTGGCAAATCAGATATCAGCACAAGATTTGCTGATATCACATGAATGGCAGGTGGGACGTTTATATAAGAGCAAGGGAAATCGTGCGGAAGCAATAGATAATTATCGTCGTGCGGTTAGTCATGTCGAAGCGATTCGCCAGGATATTCCGGTACGATATCAAGATGGCAAATCCTCATTTAATGAATTATTAGGGCCGCTTTATCAACAATCAATCGATTTACTGTTACAAGAAGCTGCAAGTAAGGAAAATGATAAACAAAAACAAAAATTATTAAGTAAAGTTCGCATATTGTTGGAACAGTTTAAGCAAGACGAACTTGAGGATTTTCTTCAGGATCGTTGTATAAATAGGAATGACACAAAGTTCTCGCTGGATCAGATTGAAGTTGGAACTGCTGTGTTATATCCAATATTATTACCTGATCGGTTTGAATGGTTGGTTGGAATTAATAATAAATTGCATCAAATTCAGATTTTTGAGTTTACCGATCTAGAAGGTAACAAACATAGTGGTGAAGGATTCTTCGACCAATTAAATGAAGGTATTCCTGATTTTATTAAAGACTTGCGTGGCGGTTGGGATTCTCCATGGAGCCAGTTTATGTTTAAAGGTCTTTATAAGTCATTATTCAAACCGTTGCAATCTTTACTAACAGTTCAAGACGTTGAAATTGAAACGTTGGTTTACATTCCAGATGGCATCATGCGTTTATTGCCGCTCAGTATGTTGCAAGATGAAGATAAAAATGAGTATCTGATTGAACGCTATGCAATTGTGACAGTGCCTGGGTTAAGTCTACTGAATGCTCGAATAGACATGCCCAAACAGGTTAAAAGTTTACTCGTAGGTTTAAGTGTGCCTTCGAATGAAATGATGAGGAATTTGCCACAATCAATGCAAGCCAGTAGGGAACAGGAAAAGTTTAACAGTCAATCTTGCTCGCTAGATAAAGAAAACTTTCAACCTGTAGCGGTGACCCGTACATCAAATAATCAGCACGCAGTTCAAGATGATAGTACCAGGAAATTATCTGAACTTGCCGAGACATACCGTTTACCTTGTGCTGACCATGAAGTTACTGAGCTAGAAATAATTTTGTCTGAGTACCAACCATTGAAATTACTAAATGATGAATTCAAGCGAGATGATTTTCAGAAAGAACTCAGAAAAAATTACGACATTGTTCATATTGCATCTCATGCCCACTTTGACAACAACTACAAAGACAGCTTCATTATGAGCTATGATAAACCTTTGGAATTAGACAAATTTGAAGATTTGCTAGGTGCGCAGATACAAGGCAACTCAATTAATATGATTTCTCTTAGTGCTTGTGTAACCGCCGAAGGTAATGATCGTGCCCCACTAGGTTTTAGTGGGGTAGCTCTTAAGGCCAATGTGAAAACGGTGCTTGGTACGTTGTGGCTTGTCGATGATGCAGCGACAGCCAAACTGATGAAGACCTTTTACCGAAAGTTAATCAAAGAATCATATAGCAAAGCCAATGCCTTGCAAGAGGCGCAGAAAGAACTCATTAAGTCAGAAAAATGGAGTGACGCTAAATATTGGGCTCCATTCATCCTAATCGGTCACTGGCAATAAGTAATTCAACATGAAACTTCATAGATTGATAGTGGCAGTCCTAGTACTTTTTCAGCACAGTGTGTTTGCCGACATTACTACTGATGGCAGTGTTGGTCCCGAGCAAGCGATCAATGCAAACAATGGTCAGTTCGCTATCGGACAGGCGCTGGGAAGAGTAGATGGGAACAATCTGTTTCATAGTTTTCGGCAATTTAGTCTAGAAGCGGGTGAAACTGCGATATTTACTGGTGAAAACACGATTCAAAATGTTATTAGCCGGGTGACTGGTAATGAAGTGTCTAGCATCAACGGTATCCTGCAGTCTCAGGTGGGCAAAGCGGATTTCTATTTCATTAATCCAAATGGTGTGGTATTTGGTGAAAACGCTCAAATTGATGTGCCAGGGGCCTTTCATATCAGTACAGCAGGTGAATTGATTTTTCCTGATGGTTCGAGCTTTAGCGCACTGAATCCTGAAGCGAGCACCTTAGCGGTGGCTAGCCCTAAAGAATTTGGGTTTACGTCGGGGCAAAGTGGCAAGCTACAAATCGTTGGTGGTCAATTGGTGTTTAAACCGGGAACCGAAGTATCACTGAGCGCTAATAGTCTAGATATCCAACAACAAGCAAAGCTAACCGTAGAACAAACTGATCCCAGTATGGAACAGGGTATACGTTTAAGCTTAGTTTCAATTGATTCATCAACGACACAAGCAATACCGATAGCCGGTCAGGCAGCTACAACAACAGGTGGAGAGTTATCAATTGAAAATAGTGAAATTAATGTCTCAGGGAATGGAGCCGGGCGGTTAGCTATACGAGCGGGAATAATGACGGCCAATAATAGCTTTTTGTCTGCAGATAATCTAGGTGCCACAAATATAGAAGGTAGCGTGGATGTCTATGTGGATTCATTGCTGTTAAATAACACACCATTGACAAGTGATGTGCGGGGCAAGGGCTCTACTGGCACTGTTTCAGTAACGGTTAATGAGCTAATAAATATACTGAATGGAGGAAGAATCAGTTCCCTAAGTTTTAGTGATGGCAGCTCTGGCAATGTAACCGTAGAGGCTGAGCAGTTAATTATTGATGGTCAAGATACAGGTATTGGAAGTGATGCGCTTGAAGGTTCTGGAGATACTGGTAATGTTTCTGTGTCGGTGACTGGACCATTACAAGTACTTAATGGAGGAAGAATCAGTTCCCTTAATTTCAGCGAAGGTGATTCTGGAAATGTAAGTGTAGAGGCTAGCCAGTTAATCATTGATGGCAACGGTAATCCGACAGGTATTGGAAGTGATATATTTGATGGTTCTGGTAATACTGGTGACGTTTTAGTATCGGTGACTGGGCCAGTACAAGTACTAAATGGGGGAAGAATTAGTTCCCTTAATTTAAGTGCTAGCGAAGGTAACTCAGGCGATGTAGAAGTGAACGCTAAGCAGTTAACCATTGATGGCAACGGTAATCCGACGGGTATTGGAAGTGATGTATTAGTTGGTTCTGGTAATACTGGTGACGTTTTAGTATCGGTGACTGGGCCATTACAAGTACTTAATGGAGGAAGAATCAGTTCCCTTAATTTCAGCGAAGGTGATTCTGGAAATGTGACTGTGACGGCTAATCAGATAAACATTAATGGTGAGGACACAGGTATTGGTAGTGATGTGTTTAATGGTTCTGGAAATACTGGCGACGTTTTAGTTTCGGTTGACGGACTAACACAAGTACTGAATGGAGGAAGAATTAGTTCGCTGAATTTTAGTGTAGGTGGTTCTGGCAAGGTTACCGTAAAAACTCAGCAGTTAATCATTGACGGTGAAATCACAGGTATTTCGAGTGAAGTGTTCACAGCGGGTAAAGGTAATGCTGGTAATGTTGAAGTATCTGCAAGCGAATCCATTCAAGTGTTAAATGAAGGAAGAATCAGTTCTAGTAACTTTGGCACTGGTAATGCTGGCGCGGCAATTATTGATGTTGCTGGCTCTATACAACTGTTGAATAAAGGGCTAATCAGCACAACTTCAATTAAAGGTGATGGAGGAAATATTGAAATTGACGGTGAAGAATGGGTGCAATTACAAAATGCAACTATAACTGCTGTATCAAATAATCAGCGGCAAGCGGGCAATATAACAATAGATGTGCCTATATTAATTATGGACACTGGGAAAATAATAATTGACCCTAACTTAGGTTTAGATACTTCACTACTTCCGCTAATAGGTGGCTCTATAGAAATAATTGTCAATGAAGAGCAATTTCTTACAAGTGGCGGTATATTCAATCCAATATCCAATCCTAACTCAAAAAATATTATTCAGTCTCCAAATCTGGCACCAATCATAAGCCCTGAGCTCAATATTGTCGGGGCACTAGTCGGCGTCACAGCCCCTAACTTAGACATGGAACATATTAGTCAGGATCCATGTGCCAACGACCGTGAAAATAGTTGGAAAGTACTAGTGGGGCATAGAGGTACACCGGCGTTTCAACATGGAGAAAATTATTTGCCAATTAACCGCTTCGATGAGCCAGATGACATAGGTACGCCGAAAACAACCACCTCCATCAACACAGATCATGAAAATATCTCCGTGGAATGTGCCAAAGCACAACGTACTTCTCTGAATTAATAATAAATTTATTAAAAACATGATCTGCATCTATACATTGTTAAAGAATGTGTTTCGTTGTGTTCTTCTAATGCTGTTAGCTAGTGTCCTGTTGAGTCATGGCTTGCAGGCCCAGGCAGACCCGGTTCACCCGAACACACAAATATCACCGATTCCCAGTTACAGTAAAGATAGCGACAAGGAGTTTTCTTTACCACCAATAACTGATGCTCCTACTTTGACTCAGGATCCACAGAAGGATTCCACTATGAAGTTGGACCGTGTTGAATTTTCCGGCAATACCGTGTTTACTGATGCTAAATTGCAAAAAATCGTTAAGGATTTTATCGACAAACCAATAGATGCTAATGACCTAACACAACTAATACTTAAAATTAATAAGCAATTCAGTGATGAAGGCTATGTTAACTCAGGAGCCAGTTTGTCCAAACTAAATCTTTTAGATGGCGTTCTAACGGTAAAGATTATTGAAGGTCGGCTCACTGACATTAACATCAGCGACAATGTCTGGTTGCATCCTGATAAAATCGGTAGTCGACTGCAGTTTAATGAATTTGGGATAAATGCTCTTATCCATCCTGATTATATCCGTCGTCGATTACTAAGACATACTGATTATATTCAGGGTCGGTTGCTAAGTGACCCGCCACTGGATGAGCTGCTGGATGTTAATGTGTTGAAAGAGCGCTATATGATGTTGCTTGACGACCCATTAATCGACAGATTGAACGGCAGTCTGAAACCTACTGGTGTATTGGGTGAAGCTCAGTTAGATATAAAAGTGACCCAAGCAAGACCTTATGGTATGTCGGTGCAGGGTAATAACTATCGTGCGCCGAGTATCGGTTCGGAACAGTTCATAGTTAATGGCTGGGTACGTAACCTGACACGTTGGGGCGATGTAATTAACTTTAGTTATGGTTTAAGTAAGGGTTCCAATATCTATTCTGGCGGCATTGCTTTACCGTTAAATAGCGCCGGTACAATATTTAGCTTCAATTTTAATCTGGGTAATAATGCAGTGATTGAAGAACCGCTTAATAGCGTAGATATTCGTAGTAAAGTAGAAAACTTCAGTTGGAGTCTATCGCACCCACTTTACAAAAGTCTGAATCATACTGCTATCTTGGGGACTAGTTTTGCTACGCGTTATAATCAGACTTCATTGTTGGGTCAGGATTTTTCGTTTGTTGAAGGCCTTACAACTGGGAAAAGTAGAGTATCGGTAGTACGAGTATTTCAGGAATATTTAGGGCGATTCGATCGTCAGGTCATTGCATTGAGATCAACCTTTAACGTCGGCATCAATGCCTTTAACGCTACAATTCAATCTAGCAACAGCTTGCCTGACAGCCAATACTTATCTTGGCTGGGTCAATCCCAATATGTTTTTAAAGTTCTGGACAATGGCGCACAATTCAAGGCCCGTAGTAATATTCAACTCACAAATGACTCGTTACTCGCACAAGAACGCATGTCAGTTGGAGGTGTTCGGACGGTTCGTGGTTATCGAGAAAATGAGCTTGTGCGTGATCAAGGTTACACTGGAAGCATTGAATTCCACTATCCTATCATCGGCCAAGTTGGCGGTATAGGAAACAAAGTAATTCTCATTCCCTTTATGGATTATGGTGCTGCTTGGAATAAAGGAAAGTCGGCTCGCCGACTGCACTCTGTGGGTATTGGTTTTCACTGGCAGCCGATCAAATACATTAAAGCCGATTTTTTCTATGGATATGATATTAAAAAAGCCGATAATAAGACTGAATATAACCTGCAAGATAGTGGGATTCACTTCAATCTAACACTGAGTAGTTTTTGAGAGTGTTTATTTGATGAGGGCTTTTAGTTCCATTTTAACTTATGCACTTGCAGTGCATAGAGAGTTGAGTTATTAATTGTTGCATAAGTACTTGCAGTGGATATATTGAAACTGACTTATAAACCTAAAAAAATCAGTTGAAAGCATTGCTATAATCAAGAGCAATTGAATTACTTGAGATAAAGCATGATATTTTTCCCTAAAGGAGCTCACCCATAGGGTGAGCATAAAATAGCTGTTTCGCAAGAGGAAATCAGTGCTCTGAATGCTGAAACATTCGATGGGAAAATCCACATTGAATGGGATCCTCAAGCCCAGGTTACACCGATGGGTCAGCTTCCGTTTTTCATCCAATACTTAAAAATGGGGCATTTGTTTGAGCCTTTGGTTGACGAATGTCCTTTGCATTATGTCAGTAACAATTCGCCCAAAAAAGTAAATATTTTAGGCTCGTTCCTGCTCTCGATTCTTTCAGGCCATACACGCTATGCACACATGACCAGTTTAATGAGCGACAATGTCAATGCCAAATTACTGGGCATGACCAAAGTTGTCAGTGATGACTGTGCCCGCAGGGCGCTGCAAAGACTAGACGAAGCGGCGGGTATTTGCTGGTTACAGTCGCATCTGTATTACAGTTACAGTCCTCTGCTGAGTCAACCCTGGATACTAGATGTAGATGTTACGGTAAAGCCATTGTATGGCAAGCAGGAAGATGCTGTCATTGGATATAATCCACACAAACCGGGGCGTCCCTCGCATACTTATCATACGTATATGATTGCCAATTTGCGCCTGATTTTGGATGTTGAAGTTCAGGCAGGCAATCAAAGTGCGTCGAGTTATTCAGCCCCAGGGTTGTGGTCATTACTGGACCGTATTCCACAAGAACACAGGCCTGCTTTAATACGAGGTGATTGTGATTGGGGAAATGACGCAGTGATGACTGAAGCTGAACAACGTGACATGGATTACCTGTTCAAGCTTCGCCAGTCTAAATATGTCAAGAAGCTGATTCTTCAGAATCATTGCAAACCTGGCTGGGAACGCTTGTATGAGGGCTGGGAGGCTTTTTCTTCAGAACTTAAGCTCAGCACTTGGAAACGAACCAGACGGGTGGTGTTAGTACGACGGCGCATACAGAATGATATCGTTGTCGCGCCTGATACCAATAAAGCGTTGCCGCAGCAACTCTCACTAATTGAACCAGCTGAAAACATGGCAGCTTATGAATACAGCGTGTTGGTGACTTCGCTGGATAATGAAGCCATCACGATAGTCCAACACTATCGTGATCGTGCAGACTGCGAAAACAGCTTTGATGAAATAAAGAATCAATGGGGCTGGGGTGGGTTTGTCACCCAAAAAGTTAAGCCCTGCCGATTAATTGCTCGAATGATTGCGCTTGTTTATAACTGGTGGACATTATTTGTTCGCCTGGCAGAACCAGATAAACATTTTGACGCAATTACTTCTAGACCATTGCTGTTGCATGGTGTCGGCAAACAAACCACTCATGCGGGACAAAAGACCTTGACGATTACCAGCACACATGGAAGAGCTGCTTATATCAGGCAAGCATGCGAACGAATTAGTGATTTCTTTGATCGATTAAAAACAAATGCGCCGCAGTTAACACCAATACAATGTTGGTGTCTCATTTTGAGTGAAGCAATGAAGAAATATCTACACGGTGTACTCTTAAGGCCTCCAAATTATCTTAATTCTGAGAATTAATTGGCAGGTCAAATTTAAAATTGACTATCAATTCTATGCTAAAAATCCTTGGCAGGAGTGTGCTCAACTGATTTTTTTAGGATTACAGGATTGGTTTGTCCGCCACACGAGGACAACGCGCCCAGGCAATTAAAGAATTGTATGTGATGCCCCGCCCATCACGGTACTGCGACATTTCAGATTGGTGATAATGCGTTAGATGATGAGACTTCCTATAATATTGATTAGATAGCGCCTCAAGGGCACATCTTAAAATCAAAATTTCACCCTAACAGCTGCGTTGCGGGAAAAGTTTTTTTCTGCGCTTTGCATTTGGGCGAACTTTGAAATTTAGAGACGTAGAGACGCTCTCTAATAAAAATCAGGGTTAGTCTCTACGCAATTAAATTTACATTTTAGCTAATACACCTGCAACGGTTTCTCCCATTAACGAAGGTGTAGGGCAAATTGTTACACCCAGTTCTT
>JAHZIU010000060.1 GCA_022601315.1 Betaproteobacteria bacterium | reverse complement strand
AGTTGCTATCACTCTTTGACGTAACTGCCGTAAATTATTTCCATGAAGGGTTTTTCTAAACTCCGGCTGACCAAGTAGAAAAGTTTGCAACAATGGTTTGTCGTCAGTCTGAAAATTAGACAACATTCTTAATTCTTCCAATGTATGCGCAGACAGGTTTTGCGCTTCATCTACCACAAGCAAAACACGCTTGCCTTGTTGATCACACTGATAAAGGAATTTTTCAAGCGACAATAATAAGCTTGCTTTCGTCATGTCGACATGCGGCAACCCTAAAGCCGCAGCAACCATTATTAAGATATCATTCGAATCAAGGTGAGTATTTACAATCTGTACAGCAAGAATTTTCTCAGTTTCCAGATTCTTGAACAGATTACGCATTAAGGTCGTTTTACCAGCACCCACCTCTCCAGTGATAATGATAAAACCTTCCCCTTGCGAGAGCCCATATTCCAAATAAGCCATCGCCCGTTGATGACCCTTGCTACTAAAAAAGAAACTTGGGTCAGGTTTTAATTGAAATGGTTTAGCACTAAAGCCATAAAAAGTCTCGTACATAATTTTCTTCTAAAAATTCATATTTAACGAAATAGTTACAGCATTTGCGGTCTGATTCTCAACTTGATCTGAGATACGTTCAATACGACGAAATTGCAAAATGGTTGAAAGATTTTCTTGCAAATTTCTAGTGATATCCATTGTATATATCTTATTATCATTGGTTCTATTAGCGCCTATAAACTTAAATCTTACAAAACTTGCGCTGAGATTTGCACTTGTTCGCGGCGAAAATGTATAACGCCACCTCACGTTACCACCAATTTGTGTCGTATTGTTTAGTAATACCGCATTAGCACCAAGAAGATCAAAATCATCTATCGCCGATGTGAATGCTTTTCGTGACAACCTAAATGCATTAATTGTGACAGTATTTTTTGCGCCATTTAGATTCACAGATGCATTAAAACGTCTTTGTAGAAAAACTCGGTTAGTTAAAAAGTTATTAAGTCCCAAAAGAGAACCACCGTCAAGCCCTCCTAGCGATAAACCGCCACCAGCCCCAAATAGTCCTGCCTGCTGATTTAAGGTAGTAATGTCTTCAACATAGCTGGCGTTCCATGTCGCTAAACGCGTGCGGTGGTTAATCTCAGCTGAATATGTATCACCAAAAAATCTTTGGCCTGCACTCGCATTGACGTCTGTCCTTTCACTAGGCGCCCATACGAAACCAACTGTCCAAGTTGGGCTATCATTTCCCCCTCTTATTGAAACAAAGCTATTACTCTCATAGCCTCCCGATGCTGTTAAACCAAACCGAGGTGTAATGTCATAACGAAAATTAGCAGTTGATCGCTCAGTCTCAACTCTTCGACCACCACGACTGAAACGAATAATATTTTTATTATAGTTCAAGCCCCAGGAGAATTTTCTCAAAGCCGTACCGCTATTCAAACTAAACAGAAAACTATCTCGCTCATTATCTCGTAACCCCCCCGCCCCGGACTTAACAATACCTCGTGTATAACGTACTTCAGAATTAGCTATATCCTGAAATCGATAACGAGCGTAAGGGCTGACGCTAAATACTTTTAAATTAGCTCTGTTCCCCGTTGCAAAAACATTACTGGTCGTTTGTGGACCAAGCAAAGACAGATTTTGTTGAATAATAAGAGCAGAGCCATCAATAAAGAGGAAGTCTTCCACTAGGTTTGCTGTCGCTGTAGTATTAAGCTGATGCCTAATTCTATTTAGATCAGAATCCTTCGCAAAAATAAGATTGTTCATTCGATAAAAACTGTCGAGAGAAACTCGACGATTTGTACCGACTATAGAAATAGCTGGGTTAATTTGCGTAACAAAATCACTGCGCTTATCTCCTCCCGGCCTCGCAGGGACGCCTCCAGCACCTAACAGCCCAGCACCTAAACTCACATTATCTGTATAAGTTTCACTCAGCGTTAAAGATGGTGTAATTTCCCATTCAGCGGAGACTACAAATGACAAACCGAATAAAACTACAGCAAATAAAAAATAAAGAATCGGAGGTAATGCGCTTCTATATAACTTTTCATCATGAAGCATCATGAATAATAGTATCCATAGTATTCAGTGCCTGATACATATCTTTCTTTGTTATATATTAAATTGACGTTTTCACGTGATTCTAATTGATCTAATGTTTGCAAAACAGCTTGTTGTGTCGTTCTTTCTGCTTCAACCACTATAATAATTTGCCCCACACGTGCTGACAAAACACGCGCTTCGCTGGTTAACAATAATGGCGGGGAATCAAATATAATAATTCGATCATCATAGCGTTGTGCTAATTCATCAAGTAGCAATTCCATTCCTTTACTTGCCAACAATTCAGTTGCATGAGAATGTTGCGTCCCCGCTGTAATTATATTAAGTCTATCAACACTGGTTCTAATTAATACATCACAAACACTTAGCTTTTCATCAAGTAGTAGATCCAGCAAACCTTTTTCAGCACCCAAGCCTAAGACTTTTGGAATAGTTGGGCGCGCAACATCAGCATCAATCAATAAAACCCTATGGTCCATTTCAGATGCAATACTCATCGCCAAATTAACTGCACAAAAACTTTTTCCTTCGCCTGCAAGCGCACTTGACAACATAATCAAATTAGCACTTTTACCTGGCTTGCAACTTTTATTAAAGACATTTGTTAATAATGGCCGTTTAATAATCCTAAACTGTTCAGCAATTTGTGTTTTTCCTGAGTTCGGTGTCACGATACCCATGTTATTAAGTCGCTCAAGATCAATATCAAAAAACTTACCAGTTAATTTCGCAGCATCTGTCCCTAATTGATTTGAAGTATTTTTTCTACTCTCTTTTACTTCTGGCAACTTAGAGTCAACATTATTCTCTGAATCAACTTGAGTTAAAGCTTTCTCAGCTTTGCTACTAAGCTCTTTTTCAAGTTTTCTAACTGCCTTTTCAATGATACTCATACTTTCTCCCAACACGACAAATCAGGAATGATTAGCCACATAAACACTATTCTTACAAGCACTTCAATTTATAGTATACGTTTCCTTTGTGCATTTTCACTTATTAAATTGAAACATTCATAATTTCTTCAATATATAGAAGCAATACAAAATAAAATATAGTAAGCATTAGTAAAGAAAAACCAAATGCATAAAGGCGGCGCTTGCGTTTTGTTTTCTGTTGATCCGTCCAAATCATGGGTACAGTACCCAAAACAGGAACCTTGGTCACTTCCCGCAAATTATTCTGGCTGTAAAAAGCGGGTCTAATCTGGCTTATTAAAAACGCCACAGCCACTCCTGCCAACAGAGATGCAAAAAAAACTACTGTAAAGAATAGCCCTCTATTAGGATCACTCGGCGTTTCCGGAACCTGTGGAGGGTCAATAATCCTAAATGACAACAACCCAGAAACTGCTGTTAGCTCACTCGACATTTCAGCGGAAATACGACGCTCCAACAGTTCCTCGTACTTAGCTTTATTAACATTATAGTCACGATTTAATTGAGTAAACTCGGCCTCAACTTTTGGTATTGCGCTACTCAATGATTCCAAATGATTGTAACGTTCAGAATACTCCTCTACACGTGCTGCCATGGAAGCAACATTTGCTTCTGCATCAGCCAAAGCAACATTTAATTGTTGTAACATAGGGCTGTAATTCCTCCCGGGATCGACACTGTTTCCTCCCGGACTAAATTTAGCTTCTTCCCTTTTCTGATCCTCAAGTTGAGCAATTAACCGTTTTGCTGAAATGATGTCTGGATGTAAATCTGTGAAATTTAAACGTAGGTTATCTAAGTTTTCATTCAAAGCTCTAATTCGGGAATCCAATTCTGGATTAACTATCACACTGACGTCTTTTGTTTCAGATGTTGTGGCAAATGGCTCCAATATAAAAGCAGGCTCATCACCAGTTATTTGTTTTTTTATTGCATCACGCGCCCGGGTAGCCTCTCTTAATGACAGTTGCGCCTGCCTTAAATCTTCTGATGTATTTAATAATTGGGTGTAATAATCGCCACTTTGCCCAGGCAGCAATCCAAGATTTTTTTGTCTAAATTCAGTTAAATTATTTTCTGCGGTAACCAACTTTTGTTCATAAGCATGAATTTGTTGATCTATAAACCGAAGCGCTGATGACGAGTCTTCTCTCTTACCATCTAAACCTTCTTCAACAAAAATAGTTAACAAAGACTGCACAATATCTTTAGCAAGTACCGGATTTTTATTACTATAGGAAATAGTAAAAATATTATCTCCGCCAGCCGCTGCCAACGCGATGTCATTCATTAGCTGCGTGACTAATTGCTCCCTCTCACTTTCTTCTGAAATCGTTATATCGAGATCCACCATTCGTATAATTCTTTCAATATTCGGGCGACTCAAAAGTGTCCGACTGACAATAGATATTTGCTGCTGTAAGTTGGGCGATATGGTCATCCCTTCCATGAGCGGTCTTAAAATATTCTGCGTATCTACATATATTCTTGCAGAAGCCTGATAATTATCAGGCAATTTAATTACTGTAATCCAACCAGCAATTGCAATAACCCAAGCCATAACCATAGCGACCCAACGATACTTCCAAACGCCTTTTACGTAGACATATAGTTGGGTGATCTGTTCATTCATTTTATTTTGCTATTTACTCATTTAGATAATGAAATGTAACCGTTTATTGCTTCAATATTAATAATTACTAAAAAAAACTCTCGGGTATGACTAATACATCTCCTTGGATCATTGGCACATTCGCTGATATATCACCATCTCTTATCAAATCATTTAGACGCACACTAAATTGCTGTTGCTCTCCATCAATGGTTCGAATAATTCTGGCTCTATTACCAGCAGCAAAATCTGTAATGCCCCCAACTGCGATTAACACATCCATCAACGTCATATTTTCACGATAAGCGAGCGCTTGTGGTTGAGCAGCTTCACCGATCACGCGAATTTGTTCACTAAATGGGCCAACAAACTCAGTTACAACAACGGTTACGACTGGCTGCTGAACATATTTAGATAAAGTTTCTTCTATGTCCCGAGCCAATTGTGTCGAAGTTTTTCCACTAGCTGGCAAATCTTCAACTAAGGGTGTTGTAATTTTCCCATCTGGACGCACCGGCACTGACATCGATATCTCAGGATTACGCCAAACAATAATATCCACATTATCCCCTGGGCCAATAAGATAATCATTCGATACAGGCACATCCATATCAGAGAGAAGTGGATAGGAAGCACAACCACTAAGCAAAATAACAGATAATATACTGCCGGTTGTTATTAAACGTTTTGCAATGTTGATCAATAAAGTATTCACTAAAACTTCCTCTTTTTTAATAAAGTGAAAAATTGATTTCATATTTAAAACTTAATCAAATAATATTATGAAACTTAAAATTAAAAGCCATAAATAAAGCCCGTATCCACTGATAGCTTATGGTATCAATATAAATAAAGGGATAATAAGAAATCAATTCCAATGTAAAAAAACAATTAATCTTCCATCCAACCGCTTTATTATATGATCTAATGTATCATTCCGAACAACTATGCCAATGCTAATGTTTAGCAGCACGCCAAACACAATGTAACACTGGTTCCGAGTAGAATATATGAGTTATGACAAACTACCGTCTAATACAAGGTAGGCGGGTTAGTGCAGCTTGAATGCAGATAAGTCAATACAGCTTAAAATATTAAAACCATTGACATGGCATTTTTTACCAAATTACTAATATCAACCAACGTTATCGTTAGGTTAATCTTATCCTGAAAATGGTAAAACCAACTTGTATTGTGGAATCCTTTCTATACATATAAAACCAACACACACGTCTACATCGATTCAATTTAAAAAATGCTCTCCTACTTCTCTCGGCACAATCATTCAGCCTAACAGACTTATATATCTTTGATTAAATGCATAACAATATCACTACCCTCATTTGCAACAATCATACTTTGCTGTGACTACTAATGAGAAATTTAGATTGAAGCGATCTATAAAAATTAAAGACTTGGCTTTAGCCATATGATAGGGTAGCTTTTAAGATTACTAGTTCGTTTAAGAAAAAACTGGAAGTAATTCTAGCATTATTTTGATTACAAACCAGTTATTTTTATCACACACTTAGCTGTTATTTAATTCACAACTTCGAAAAACATACACCGACTAAAATTTTACGTGTGATCAATTACCTAACAGCATGGCAATATTCCAGATAAAGGATACTCAGCATGAAAACAAGAGCTGCTTTAGCTTGGCAAGCGGGACAACCGCTTACTATTGAAAATATAGACTTGGAAGGACCCAAATCCGGTGAAGTATTGGTTGAAATCAAAGCAACGGGCATATGTCATACGGATTACTACACACTCTCAGGTGCTGATCCAGAAGGCTTGTTTCCATCAATTCTTGGCCATGAAGGCGCAGGAGTAGTTGTAGAAGTTGGTCCAAATGTAAAATCTTTGCAAGTAGGTGACCATGTAATTCCACTTTATACGCCTGAATGCCGCGAATGTAAGTTTTGCCTCTCACCAAAAACCAATCTGTGTCAGTCCATTCGCAATACACAAGGTCGCGGTTTAATGCCTGATGCAACCTCGCGTTTTTCATTAAATGGTAAACCGCTTTTTCATTATATGGGCACATCGACATTTTCAAATTACACGGTTGTACCTGAAATAGCATTAGCCAGAATCAGACAGGACGCACCTTTCGATAAAGTTTGTTATATCGGGTGTGGCGTTACGACAGGCATCGGTGCTGTATTGTTTACAGCCAAGGCGGAAGCCGGCAGTAATATTGCGGTATTCGGTTTAGGCGGTATCGGACTTAACGTCATACAAGGTGCCAAGATGATTGGTGCTGACAAAATTATAGGCATTGATATCAATCCAGAACGTGAAGCAATGGCTCGTCAATTCGGCATGACACACTTCATTAACGCTTCTGAAGTACCTGATACTGTTGATGCTGTCATACAATTAACAGATGGAGGCGCTGATTATAGTTTTGAGTGTATCGGCAATACACATGTAATGCGTCAGGCGCTGGAATGTACGCATAAAGGCTGGGGACGTAGCATTATTATTGGTGTTGCAGAAGCGGGCGCAGAAATTAGTACTCGTCCATTTCAACTGGTCACAGGCCGCAAATGGGAAGGGTCGGCTTTTGGTGGTGCACGTGGACGTACCGATGTACCCAAGATTGTTGATTGGTATATGGAAGGAAAAATTAATATCGATTCATTAATAACGCATACTTTGAAACTGGAAGATATAAACAAGGGCTTTGATCTGATGAAAACCGGAGAGTCGATACGCTCAGTAGTTATTTATTAAGAACAAAATATGACTGTACTTCAATTACGTAGTAAACATTGCTGTTACGGCGGCAGCCAGGAGTTCTATAAGCATGACTCTAAGGTCATTGACTTACCCATGTGTTTCTCAATTTATCAACCGCCACAAGTACAACATGGCCGTGTACCCGTGCTATATTTTTTAGCGGGACTCACATGTACTGAAGAAACTTTTATGATTAAGGCTGGCGCACAACAGTTTGCTTCTAAATATGGATTAATGTTGGTTTCCATGGACACCAGCCCACGCCACACAAATATTCCAGGAGAAACTGATCATTGGGATTTTGGTGCAGGAGCCGGGTTTTATCTGGATGCAACCGTTGCACCTTGGTCAAATCACTATCGAATGGAAAGCTATATAACAAATGAATTAAATGAAATAATTATGCAGCAATTTCCAGCAAAAAAAGATTGTGTGGGCATTTTTGGTCACTCAATGGGCGGCCATGGTGCTTTGACACTGGCACTCCGCCACCCAGACTTATACCAGTCCACCTCAGCTTTTGCACCAATCACAGCGCCAAGTCGTTGCCCATGGGGACAAAAAGCATTAACTAATTATCTGGGTGAAAATCAAGATAACTGGCGTCAACATGATACCGTTTCATTAATTGAAGATGGCTATCGTACATCTGAGTTACTCATTGACCAAGGACTTAATGATCAATTTCTAGCTGAACAATTGAATCCAGACCTACTTGAAAAAACCTGCAAGAAAACCGGACAAAAACTGACCTTACGCTACCATGAAGGTTATGATCATGGATACTATTTCATTAGTTCATTTATAGGAGATCACATTAAACATCATCATAATGTACTAACCAAAACGGACTAAACCCTTCATAAAAAAATACAATAAAAAAACATCGGCGACACCCTCTGTAATTGAGCATACTTTTAAAAATGCTGTATTTATTGGCTACAGATTTTCTCTATGAGCAACTTTGGAGACCTTCCACGGATTCCATTTGTCATAATAAGAGGCTTTGAAAAGTAATTCCATAGTATACGCATAAGTCCTTACTGTTCTTAGAAATATACCTGTATAAAAAGGTACAAATAGGATATAGAAAAATAAAAAATAATTTTCTCTTCTTAATGACTTTCCATATAATAAACAAGCGATGGTGTATTCTAATAAATTTGAAAGAAAGTAGAAAAAATAATTAATCGAAAATATAAGGAGTAAATCCAGACTATCATCTGCCCCAAATATTAATAGCAAGAGAAAGTAAATCCACCATTTGAAATTTAGTATAAAATTATAAAAAATATTATCCAGAGAAGTAATAAAATTCGATAATCTAAATGACTTTGAAGGTTGGAGGAGATCACTGTGTTTTCGTAATCTAAAGCGCACTAGAGACCTATCCCATCTAAAGCGTTGTTTGGCAAGTTGGCTAAACTTTTCAGGCGTATTGGTATAGCAAATCGCATCAGGCTCATGAACGACTTTATATCCCAGTTTACGAATCTTTAACGTAATGTCGCCATCAAGTCCTGGCCCGACATCCCACCCATGAATGCGCTGTAAGATATCTCGCCTAAACGCACCATGCGCACCTGAAATAATTCGTAAAATCCCCAACATCGAAGTCACTGTGCGCCCAACTGATATTGATTTCGAATATTCAATGGCTTGCATACGTGTAGCCATTGAAGCAAATGTATTGGCAACACGAACATCACCACCAACAGCCCCTATTTTTTCATCTAAATAAAATGGTAATAGTATTGTTTCTAAAGCATCATCAGATAGATGAGAGTCTGCATCAATATGCACGATATATTTACCCTTGGCATAGCACAATGCCGTATTTGCCGCAGCAGCCTTACCACCTCGCATGCTTTGACGAATAAATTTATCTATCTTTTTTTCTCGCTCTAATTGCCGACAAATGATATGTGTATTATCATCCGAGCCATCATCAACAACAATCAGTTCAAAGTTCTTATAGGTTTGCTGCTGTAATGACTCAGCAAGTCTGGGGATATGTTTACCTTCATTTTTACCGGGAACCAGAAATGTTACAAGTGGCATTTCTTTATAAAGCGTGATACGCGCTTTGTACATCTTGCCACGCATTAATATTTTACGGGGTATATATAGAAAAATAACTAGGGCATCAAGTAACAGATAACGCGTCAAATCAAGTAGAAAGAATGGCCAGAAATAAATCAAAAATTCTAAAAAGGTGAGGCTATTTATAAAATCAAACAGATAGTAAAAATAACCATCAACTGAGAGAATCAGGCTATTAACCGACATGTTTCTTTACAAACTGCTCTAATGATTGATCTAGATTTGTTTCACTGTTAATTTCTTCAATTTCATAGGGAATACTCCCCGTATAGTGCATGTTCTCACTTAAGAGTACTGAAAGCCCTTCTATGATTCTCTTCATAGCTTTTAAAGAATTTTCTTTAGATGTCTCAGTTAGAATAATCATGAATAGAGACTGATCTTGCGTAGAAACCACATCAGAAAGCCGTAAAATACTTTTAAAAATAGTGCTTAATTCTTCAAAAAAATGTATTGATTTCTCTCCTTGTTGTAAATAAATCTTCTCTATATCAATAAATTTAATGAGTCCGAGTGAGCTTGTAGATAATTGATATCGCTTTATACGTTCAATTTCAATCTCTAGAAACTGCTTGAATTGCGCTTCTGTAAAGAATTTAACCTTTGAAGAAATTATTTTTGTAAATAAATTATCCAAACCAAACATCGCCGCATTCGCACCAATAGCTGTTGCACGGTACGCTTTAATTTTACGGTTTATTTGATCTTCTGGCGCAGCAGAATTATGGCAATTAAAACATTCTGTTATGATTTCTGCTTCTTGAAAATCTGCAGCACATCGGTTGCAATGATTTATTACAGATGGTTTATCGTAGTCAACGCCGATATGTTTTAGTTCCCTATCACACTTGGGGCAATATAAAGAATCTTTTTGTTGAAACGCAGATTTTTTTGCAACATGGGCACACTTGAAATGATGAATGAGTTCTTCGCTATTAATGTCCTCTGATTGACATTGCGGACAAATTTCTTTGAAGTTTAAAAAGGCGCAATGACATTGGCAACATAAGTGACAGTGAGAGATAAAGTTACCAATGATTAATTTTTGCGTCTCTAAGAAATCTAAAATATTAAAAAAACTGCTATCGTTGCCTTGTGTAACTGTTTCTAATAAGGGATAAATAAAACCACTCACTGAATGCGCAGTTATTACAGGAGCAATTTCATGATTTCGACTAACAATTAATCGTAAAGTACGCAGAATCTGATTTGTTTCAGAGTCTTGATGTCTATTAGGAAGCTTATCAATCCATTGATTTGTATTTTCAAACTTAGAAATCAGTGTCGCTATCTGTGTATCTATCTCTTTATTCTGATACAAAACAGCATCGCAACCAGAAAGCTTAATTTCAGCATCAGATTCATGGTTTAGTGAAAGAAAAACAATGGGGCGTAGATAAATATTGGGAATGAGCTGTTGGCGAATAATGTTTAAACAATGCTGGGCTTGTTGCACGCTAACGTTCGCTTCGATTAGCCAAAACCCAACTTGCGCACTCCTATCTAGCTCATGAATTTTATCGATAGAAACATGAAGAGCAAACCCGACATTGGTTACCTCATCGAGTCTATCAGTCACTAAATACGGCTGTCTCATCGATTTTTTCCTCGGATCTTAACCCGTAATAGATCATATTTCTTCCACAACTGTGCCTCAGTGTCGTCCAAAGGGGCAATATGAACTCGGATACGTGCATCCGAAGGTTCATAATCGTTCCAAACCAACTCGGGGAATGTTAAAGCGCTTGAAGAAAATTCTTCAACAATACCGATACTTCTAATATTATCCGGGAAAATAATATCAGTCTTTTTCCCAATAGCTAAATGCTCCATTTCACTCTTACTTACAAAAGCATGAATAAACACAGCAGCATTTTCTGGCTGGATTAGAATTAACCCTTGGCCACGATTTGAGAATTCATTTACTTTCAAAAATACGCGCTTTATAACGCCATCAAAAGGCGCATAAATATACTCATCAGGACAATTATTGTAATCTTGTTGCTGTAAGTGATTGAGCTGTTCTTGCCCTAAGGCAATTTCTAGTGTTAATAAGTTTAGGTCTTGATTTAAGTTTTGAATTAATCGACCATTTCTAAGTAGCCGATCATCAAGCTCTAATGCTCGCCTTAACATGGTTTTAACTTCAGGCTCTGTTAAGTCTGCAATTTGATTTCTAATTAGATTTGATTTAAGTCGATTGAATTCTAATTCATGTTCTAGTCGGGTAACTTCTTTTTGTTTTTTCAGGTCATCTGCATAACAATCAGTTGCTGGTCTTAACTGTGCTAACAGGCTACCTTTCGTAACATTTTCACCTTCTTTTATGGGTAAATCAATAATTCTTCCATTGTGGCTTGTACTCAACAATGTTTTATCTATATCAACTTTGCCATCGCCTTTGTAAGT
>JAHZIU010000369.1 GCA_022601315.1 Betaproteobacteria bacterium | reverse complement strand
GTGGTGACGAGATTATTACCGATCTCAATGACGCGGCTATTCAACAACGCTTTGGTTTGGACCTGACCAACGCACAACAAGAGATTGAATTAATTGAAGGTGCTTCACCGGAATTTGTACATAACGATTTCCTTGCGGGCACACAAACACCGGTTTTCTTTGGTTCAGCAATTAACAATTTTGGTGTGCGTGAAATTCTGGATGCATTAGTAGACCTGGCGCCTCCTCCTGAATCACACCATGCAATACAACGCGAAGTTATACCCGATGAGAAAAAATTCTCTGGCATGGTATTTAAGATACAGGCCAACATGAACCCCGCGCACCGTGACCGTATTGCATTTGTACGCATTTGCTCCGGTCAATTCAAACGGGGCATGACTTTAAAAGTATCCAGAAGCAGTAAAGATATTCGTACCAGCACTGTGGTTTCTTTTCTTTCGCAACGCAGAGATCTACTGGAAGAAGCCTTTCCAGGTGACATCATCGGCATACCCAACCACGGCACACTGCAACTGGGTGACACCCTAACGGAAGGCGAAACACTACAATTTACAGGTCTACCTTTTTTTGCGCCGGAAATATTCCGTACCGTTGAAATTACCGACCCCCTACGTAGCAAACAGTTAAAACTTGGACTCACGCAACTAGGTGAAGAAGGCGCCATACAAGTATTCCGCCCATATATCGGTAATACGCTGTTACTCGGTGCTGTCGGCGTCCTACAATTTGAAGTCGTCACACACAGGCTCCAACATGAATATGCAGTGGCTGCACGTATTGCACCTGCAAAGTATCAATTGGCCCGTTGGGTCACTTCTGAAAACCCGCGTGAACTACAACGTTTTATTGATGCCAACACGCATCGAATTGCTTATGATGCTGTTGGCGCACCTACTTTCCTGGCTTCATTTGGCGCTGAATTAAGTGTTGCTGAAGAGAACTGGCCGGAGATTCAGTTTCATAAACTTCGTGAACACGCTGGTTTGGTTTTCCAAACCCATATGGGCAACTAATCCTCATGCAGCGGGTCATTAATTTTTTCATCATATGCTTGTTTATGCAATTGTCGATTCAGGCATTGAGCGCTGGTAGTGAAATAATCGCGTTTGATGATAACAAAACCCGCTTTGCTGTCATTGGAGACATGCCCTATTCTGATTCACAGCACGCTCTGTTAGAAGCGCCCGATGGCGCAATTGCTGCGGCCATTAGAGAATATAATCCACCCGTATTGATCCATTTAGGTGATTTTAAAAAAGGTCGTGCGACTTGCACTAATGAACTCTTTAAAGCGCGTTACAAACAAATACATCATTTAAATCCATTCAAAATAGTCTATACGCCCGGTGATAATGATTGGACCGACTGTGACCGATTCGGCATGTCTACGCGTTATGATGAGCTGGAACGTTTGGACTTTTTACGTCATTTATTTTTTTATAAGGACGAACTTCAACTAACCCGAGACATTCCTAATCTTATCAGGCAACAAGGTTTTATAGAAAACGCCATGTGGGAAATTAATGGCCTCTTATTTGCAACGCTGCATATTCCAGGTACGAATAATGGCCGTAAAGAAATTTATCGCAGTGATCTCAACAAAGCACTGGAGGAGGCTGATTATCGTGACCGGTCTAATGAAAAATGGCTACATGAATTATTTAAAACGGCTCAATCCGCTCAAGCTATCGTGATTGCCTTGCATGCCGATATATACTACACAGGCTTCACAAAACCGGGCTGCTCGACGATCAATCGCACTGATTGCGATGGCTATAAAAATATACGTGACCTGATCGCAAAAGAAACCCGGAAAATTGACAAGCCCGTACTAGTCATCCATGGTGACACTAGCGCATATTGCTTACACCAACCCTACACCAGTATTACGAATTTATGGCGACTGAATGCGGCGGGTGATTACCAGCACATTGATGCAAACCAGATTACCTATGACCCAGACACTCCTGAAGCACCATTCGAAGTTTTAGGATTACTCGACCAAAAAAAACCACCAAAAGTTTGCGATTACAGCATATTAAATTTATTCAACAACTTTAAAATTAGCGAAGAAAACCATGATCTGTAGTATGACCGGCTACGCAACCACAACCCAAGAAACAGCACACGGCTCACTTAATCTGGAACTGCGTTCAGTAAACAATCGTTATCTGGATATTCAGTTCCGATTACCTGATGATTTTCGTAAACTCGAGCCAACCATGCGCGAATTAATAAGCGCCCAACTGAGTCGTGGAAAAATTGAATGTCGCTTAAATTTTTCTACCCTTGCAAATACGCATAAAGTGCAACAGCTTGATACCGCGCTATTAGAAAAACTCAAACAACTGGAGGGCACCGTTAAATCGATTTTACCCGATGCGCAATGCTTAAGCGTATCAAATATATTGCAATGGCCTGGTATGCTGGGTAACGATAATATTTTCATTGATACGTTACGCGAAAACAGCATGGCACTATTGCAGGAAACACTGGAAGAATTTAAAGCAACACGACTACGTGAAGGTGAAAAGCTTAAAATTATACTGCTGGAACGCGTCAATCAAATGCGTCAATTGCTCACCACGGCGATACCACGCATTCCACTTCTAATCGCCGCTTTTGAAGAAAAATTAAGAATTCGGGTGGAAGAAGCGCTGGGCAATCTAGATGATGATCGTATTCGTCAGGAAATTACCCTATTTGCTGGAAAAGTTGATGTCGATGAGGAGTTATCCCGACTACAAACCCATTTGATTGAAGTTGAACGTATCTTAACCAAAGGCGGTGTTGTCGGCAAACGATTGGATTTTATGATGCAAGAACTAAACCGCGAAGCCAACACCATCGGTTCAAAGTCTGTTGATCTGGAAATATCCAATATATCTATGGCTTTGAAAGTGCTCATTGAACAAATGAGAGAGCAAATCCAGAATATTGAATAATATAAACTCATTAGCATGCTGAAGCATTAATATATGCAGAGCGTTTTAACCAATCACTACGGCAGTTGCTGAAATTATTTCAATTGATCTTTCAGTGGCAACGTTGCAGGTTCATTAATAGTAGCATTATCTCTTTTATGTGGCAGCCATTTACACAAAACCTTCTCAAGATTCTTCGGACTGATTGGCTTGGTAACGAAGTCATCCATACCTGCGTTAATACATTCTTCTTCATCGGATTTCATGGCATTTGCAGTAAAAGCAATAATAGGCATTCTTTTGACTATTTGCTGACGTTCAAGCATCCTGATTCCCGCCGTCGCTTCGAAACCATCCATCTCCGGCATCTGACAATCCATAAAGATCAAATCAAAATGTTGTAGCTTTACTTCCTCCAACGCTTCCAATCCATTATTAGCTGTCGTTATGGTGCAATCGTATCCTCGCAGGATTTCAGTAGCAACAATCACATTAACAGGATTATCTTCAGCCAATAATACTTGGGCATTGCTAAAAACCGGCTTGTTTCGTTGCCTTACTAAAGTCTCCTTAAGCATGCTACGCGTGATCAGTTGCACATCTTTAGCTTGTTTCTTTGCATTCCAAATCAATGCCAGGTTGTGTACGATTTCAAAAGGATAAGTTGGTTTGGTTAGATAGCCATTTAATCCAAGCCCTTTAAGGAATGGGCCTTGCCCCTTATAGGGCGAAGAGGTAACAAGCACCATCGCACCATCAGCAAGCAAATTATTGTCAGAAATTTCTTTTACTAAAGTCTCACCTGACATACCAGGCATCTGGTCATCAGTAATCACAATATCAAAAGGATTATCGTCCGCAATCGCATTTTGCAAGATCTTGATCGCCTCTATGGCAGAAACCGCACTGACAAGCTGCATATGCATGTCTGCTAACTGTTCCAATATTATCGTACGGGCAATTTCATTATCATCGACTACTAACACCTTAAGCCCATGTATTATCGCCTGATCCTCAATATCAAACTTCACAGGTAACTCTTTGTTTACGCCAAGTTGTATAGTAACGACGAAGACAGACCCTTTTCCTTTCTCACTCTTAACTGTTATATCTCCGTGCATTAAATGGCTAAGTTGCTGGCAAATCGCAAGACCCAATCCCGTGCCGCCATATTTACGCGTGGTGGAATTATCTTCCTGAACAAACTTGTTAAATATTTGCGAGGCCCTATCGGTTGCAATGCCGATACCCGTATCTTCAATAGAAATTTGAAACAATAATGTCTCTTGGTTAAATTCTTTTGACTCTACTGTTAAAAGAACATGGCCATGCTCTGTGAACTTGATGGCATTACTTAGTAAATTCAAAAGAATTTGTCGTACACGCCCGGGATCTCCAACTACAAACCGTTCGGTACCTGGTTTATAACGCAACAACATCTCTAAATCTTTGTCATGACATTTTAAAACCATCAACTCTACAACTTCTTCAACAAGTAACTGCAAATCAAAAGGAATATTTTCCAGCTTCAGCTTTCCAGCTTCAATTTTAGAAAAATCAAGAATATCATTAATAATAACCAACAAAGCATCCGCTGAACTCATAGTTGCCTTGGCATAACTACATTGTTTGGGTGTTAGCTCAGTTTCTAACAACAATCCGGTCATACCGATGATGCCATTCATGGGCGTTCTGATTTCATGACTCATATTGGCTAAAAATTCAGATTTCTGTTTTGTCGCGGCTTCTGCAGCCTCTTTGGCCTCTATCAAATCGAGTTCGACTTTCTTAAGTACGCTGATATCAGAGCGAATCGCGATATAACTGATCGGTTTACCATTGCTCCCCAGAAAAGGAACAATCGTGGTATCTACCCAATAAAGATGGCCGTCTTTTGCCCTATTACAGATTTCTCCATGCCAAGCTTGACCAGCAGTGACCGTACCAAATATTTCCTCAAAAAATGAGGCAGGGTGATGCCCGGAATTAAGTATACGATGATTCTTTCCCAACAACTCTCCACGAGAGTAACCACTTATCTCAGAAAATTTATCGTTAGCGAATGTAATAGTGCCCTGTACATCTGTAATCGCAACAATGGAATGCTGATCAAGTGCGAATCTCAATTCGAACAAATCTTTCAAAGCCTTATTAATAGGCTGCGTAATACGCCTTGATTGATAAACAGCAAATATAGCAACCAACAAGCCCGTTAAAAGAAATATTTTCAACGTGGTCCAACCAAGGTTATGCGCCATTGACAAAGACTGGTCGAGACTAATTTCACTCACCAGCACCCAGTTTACGCCGGGCAATCTAAGCGTTTGATACTTACCGATGACAGCTTCACCATTGATATTATAGTAATTGAGAACTTCACTATAATCCTTTTCAGACTCAAAGATTTCTTGCAACTTATCCAAAGATTGGAGATATTCCTTATTTTCAGTTTGGTCCGTAGTTACAGATTCTATTGTGTCATCTTTTTTCGACGGCGTTCGTAACGCGAAGTCTCCACCGATCAAGTAATGTGTTAGCGAATGTTCATGATATTTCCCTAGCATTAGCGTATTAATCCGCTGCATTCGTATTTGAATGGCAAACACCCCGATAATACTATTGCTGTCATCAAGCATTGGCGCAGTCAAGAAGCCCGTCAGTTGGCTTTCTGAGTTTTTGTTTCCCGAATATTGGTTGTACTCAAGATCTGAAAAAAATGACTGTCCTATGAGCAAGCTCTTCTTAACAGAATTCGCAAAAAAAGTGTTCTCATAAGGTTCAAGAAATAAATTTTGTCCAAGCTCATCTTCACGCGCAACTGTGAAAAGAATATTTCCTTTACGGTCAATCAAAAAAATATCTTCGATATAATCATAGTTTTGCGTAAGATTTATTAAATCAACTTGAATCTTCTCGGCCAGAACATTCCAGGAATTGCTTTCAACAAATTCAAGTAATTCTTGATCAC
>JAHZIU010000368.1 GCA_022601315.1 Betaproteobacteria bacterium | reverse complement strand
TGTGATCGATTTGAACAATGTCGCACTGACATCCATATTAAAAAATTTACCTGCGCAAGTTCATGCGACAGATCCATTTATACAAAGAATACGTATTGGTCGTTTTAAACCACATGTTATACGCTTAGTATTTGATCTTAAGATACATGTCGTACCACGTACCTTTGTTCTTGAACCTGCCGACGATCATAACCATCGCTTGGTTTTAGATATTTATCAACCTGAAAAAGCCGCCGAAGTTAAAGTGCAGGATCAACTTGAAGTTGATGATCTGGAACAATTAATTGCTTCTATTTACCAACAAAATAACGCGCCCACAAAACAACATCACTCAACACAATCACGCACGCAAAGTTTTCATGCTGCACAAAACCGCAAACCATCTGTACCGCGCACCATTACAGTCGCCATTGATGCAGGACATGGTGGCAAAGATCCTGGCGCCGTTGGAAACAAAGGCACCCACGAAAAGAATATCACGCTGGCTATCGCAAAAAAGCTTAAACTCAGGATTGATCAAGAACCGTATATGCGCGCCATACTGACACGTACGGGAGATTATTACATTTCATTACCGCAACGCCGAGCAAAGGCACGCAAGGCAAATGCAGATTTATTTGTTTCGATTCATGCAGATGGCAGCAAAAAAATTCACCCGCGTGGATCATCTGTTTATACACTCTCCGAAACAGGCGCTACATCGACTACAGCACGGTGGTTAGCAAAAAAAGAAAACAGCGTAGATCGGGACCTGATGGGTGGTGTTGACATTACGACCAAATCAACTGACATCAAAGAACTACTACTTGATTTATCGTTAAGTGCAACAATCAATGACAGCGTTAAACTAGGTGAACATGTACTTAAAGAAATCGGCAACATTAATCACTTACACAAGAAACATGTAGAGCAAGCGGGTTTCGATGTACTCAAATCGCCGGACATACCATCAATCCTGGTTGAAACTGCATTCTTAACCAACCCAAGTGAAGAACAAAAACTAAGAAGTAGCACTTACCAAAATAAAATGGCTGATGCCTTGTTTTCCGGCATTAAACAATATTTTGCTGCCAGCCCTGCGCTAGCGCGTACAGAAATTGCAAAGGTAAAATAAAATACTACCTTTTGCTAGAAAACAGTAGTTTTACAGTAAACGATATATCCTTTGTTTCATACTTTCCTCAGATGCTTATTAAAGCAAAATTAGTGCTCCGATTACTTGACTATAGGATTATCCGAACAACCCCCTTCGGCCAACCCACCAAAATCAAGTAGTCGTAGCACGATATTGAACGATTTCAACCATCTGACATTGATTTATGGATTAGGTAACAATTAGAATCCTTTTATGAGCAGTGAAGAATTAATGTTAACAAACAATGCCAATAATGAGACACACTATTGGTATCAATTAATTATTAAAAATGAATCGCCCTGTCTTAAACTAACAGGCGATTTTACTTTGGCTGCGTTGGAATCAAAGTATAACCTTCTATCCAGTGAACTCACCCACCATAGAAAAACTAACCCAAACATTCATTGGGATTTAGTTGATATTCAACAAATGGATATGGCAAGTGTCATTATGCTTTGGCAAGTCTGGCAGTCACAACGCCCAACAAACTTACATATACGTCCTGAACATGAAATCATGTTCAGGCGTCTGGAAAATGTCCCTGCGCAACCACCCAACCCTGGCCGAACCCACTACACCTGGTTCATTACCACTATAGGTAACAATACCCTTTTACTGTGGGAGCATCTGATCGGCCTAATCAGTCTCATTGGGCAATTATTATTGGATATCGTCTATTTAATAAAAAACCCAACCTATATACCCTGGCGCGAAATATCCTCAAATCTTTACCGTACTGGTGCGCAGGCACTTGGCATCACCGCTTTGGTTGGCTTTCTCATCGGTATCGTATTAAGTTATCTCTCTGCGCAACAATTAAAATTATTTGGTGCGGATATTTTTATTATCGATCTTCTGGGCATAAGCATCATTCGCGAATTGGGACCAGTTCTCGCTGCAATTTTAGTGGCCGGACGTTCAGGCTCTTCAATGACCGCACAACTCGGTGTCATGCGGGTCACGCAGGAGTTAGACGCATTAACCGTAATGGGTATTTCACACAGCCAACGGCTGGTCTTACCTAAAATTATTGGTTTAGGTATTGCCATGCCACTATTGGTTTTATGGACCAGCGCGGTAGCATTGCTGGGCGGAATGGTTGCCGCCGAAGTACAGCTAGGTCTTAATTACCAATATTTTATCAGCGCATTACCCGATGCCGTTCCAATCGCTAATTTGTGGCTGGGATTAGGTAAGGGCGTTGTTTGCGGCATGGCGATTGCACTCATCGCCTGTCATTTTGGCTTAAGAATAAAACCCAATACTGACAGCCTGGGTGCTGGTACAACTGTTTCTGTTGTAACCTCAATAACCGTTGTTATTATTATTGATGCTATTTTTGCCGTTGTATTTTCTGATGTAGGACTCATATAAATCTAAAATTCTCAGCTAACTGTTATAGTAATGACTAATAATAAACAACAATACACTCTGGTCAGCATCCAATTGAAGGTTTTTAGGTTAAAGTGAAGCAAGACCAAGACTGCATCGTTAAAGTCGAAGCTTTACACACGCACTTTGGCAATCATATCGTTCATCGCGATATTAATTTATGTATTCACCGTGGCGAGGTATTGACGCTGGTAGGTGGGTCCGGCAGTGGAAAAACAACATTATTACGTCAAATGCTGGGCTTGGAGGTACCAACCCAGGGTCGGGTTCAATTATTTGGATTATCTCGACAAAATTGTAACATTGACCAGTTAAAGAACATTCGCAATCGCTGTGGCGTTTTATTTCAACAAGGCGCATTATTCAGTGCATTAACTGTATTTGATAATATCGCACTCCCCTTGCGTGAATTACATACGCTAGATGAGCGTACAATTCACGACTTGGTAATGGTTAAACTGGAACTGGTGGCTATTGGTGCGGAACATGCAAATAAAATGCCTGCTGATTTATCGGGCGGCATGATCAAGCGTATTGCATTGGCACGTGCGTTAGCATTAGACCCGGAATTATTATTTTTGGATGAACCAACTGCCGGGCTTGATCCAGAATTAAGTGAAAGCTTCGTTGAATTAATTTTAACTTTACGCTCTGAAATGAACTTATCCATGGTTATGATTACGCATGACTTAGAACCATTAATCGCGCTATCTGATCGCATTGCTGTTTTATCTGATCAGCACGTCGTTGCAATAGGTACACTGGCAGAAATCTGTGAAAACACGCACCCGTTTGTAAAAAGCTTTTTTAAAGGGGTGTCCAATCATCAAAAACAAACTAGAGATAGAGAGGATACATGGAAAACCGTGCCCATGCCCTCGTAGCTGGAATTTTTGTTATTGTTCTAAGTATCGCTATTTTGCTAGCTGCCATGTGGTTGAATGGCAGCACAATCCAACGTAATAATTTTCTGGTAGTTTCCAATGAATCAATTACCGGATTGAATTCACAAGCTGCTGTGCATTATCGCGGCGTCAATATTGGCAAAGTAGAAGCTATTAATTTTGACTCGGAAAAGAGAAACCAAATACTTATTGATATTTCAATTGATCAAAACATCATCCTAACTAAAGATGTTTATGCGCAATTAGGCTATCAAGGCGTCACTGGGTTGGCTTATATACAGCTTAATGATTACGGTCCTGAGTCTGAACCATTGCCACACTATGGACGTATCCCAATGAGGCGCTCATTACTTGACGAGGTGACCGGGTCAGGACAGCACTTATTACTCAACATCAATGAGTTAGTAATGAAAATGCAAAACTTGTTAAGCCCAAAAAACCAAGCGGAAGTAACCAATATATTGCAGAATATTGAAAAGGCAACTAAAGATTTCGAAAGCATTACCGGCGATACGCAACCCTTATTGGTGTCATTTACTGAACTAACGACAGAGACAACGGCACTGGTTAAACACATTGACGGATTGTTCGAGGAAATTAAAAATGTCATGATAAAAGTTCGACAGGAAGGCGGTATCCTGGATAACTTATCTCACAGTACGCAAGAGCTTGCCGTCACCGTTCCAGAACTGCGCAAAGTTACCGATGGCATTACACGAAATTCACACCATTTAGATCGTGTCCTCAAACAATTGGAAGAAAACCCTCAGAGCTTATTATTTGGTCGCCCCGCAACACAACCTGGTCCTGGTGAAGCTGGCTTCGTTGAACCGAGTGAGAGAGTCAATGACTAAACGATCTGTTATTTTGCTAATTACGTTCTTGTTAACCGCATGTAACATTGCGCCTAAATCAAGTACAGCCATTGCAATCTATGACTTTGGCATCCAAGCCCCCCAACAAACACAGATTACAAACAAGCAACTACAGTCTAAAACAAGAAGTTTACTAGTAGCCAATATAGAATCAGTACCGGGCTTTGATGACCAATCGATCTACTTTCGTCTTGCATATATCAACCCAACAAGATCCTTCACTTATGCCAATAGCCGTTGGGCTGCTTCTCCCGCTATACTGCTCAGCCGGCAATTACGCAGTCAGATTGTAACCAGAACTTCTGATCTGGTCTTAAAAGATAGCAGCACAGCAAAGTCGAATTATGCACTACATGTTGAATTGGAAGAATTTACACAAGTTTTTGATACCATTGACAGTAGCCATGTCGTCATTAGAATGCGCGCCAATTTAGTGGATCGAAAATCACATGTATTACTCGCTCAACAAACCTTCAGTGTAAACCAAGATACGACAACAGCAGATGCAACTGGTGCAGTCCATGCACTGACCAACGCCAGCAATTTACTCATCAATGAATTAATCGACTGGTTAGAAAATGTGCTAAGTGTTCAACCAGTAGAATAGTTGCACATTGAAGAATTTTAAGCGCTTTGTCAGTGGCGACATTTCTTATGGTAGTATCCCGTCATTTACTGTTTAGGAAAATTACGTGCGTACTGTCTGTCTATCTATATTTTTAATTTTTATATTAAACGCTTGTGGCAATAAAGGGCCACTTTATCTTCCTGAAACAAACAACGAATCAACTAATACAATACAAAATAGCGCAGAAGAAGAATGAGTGGCTTCCCTGGATTTGATTATCGTAACAATGCGTTGCATGTTGAGTCCGTCTCTTTGACGCAAATTGCAGAAGAATTTGGAACACCTTGTTATGTTTATTCTCGCGCCGCATTAACTTCCGCCTATCAGGAATTTGAAGACGCCTTTGCTCAGCGCGAGCATTTAATTTGCTATGCCGTAAAAGCCAATTCAAATATCGCTATTCTTAATTTACTTGTACGCCTGGGCAGTGGTTTCGATATTGTTTCAGGCGGAGAATTACAGCGTGTTATCAAAGCAGGTGGCGACCCCCAGAAAACCGTATTTTCAGGTGTTGGAAAAAATGCCGATGAAATGCGCATGGCGCTTGCAGCCAATATTTTGTGTTTTAATGTAGAATCGCTCGCAGAATTACTCCTGTTAAATCAGATAGCAGGAGATATGAACAAAATAGCACCAGTCAGCTTACGTGTTAACCCTGACGTTGATGCCAAAACACACCCCTATATTTCAACAGGTCTCAAAGAGAACAAGTTTGGTGTCCCTGTTGAGGAAGCGGAAAGAATCTATCAGACAGCACAACAATTCCCTCATATCCGATTTACCGGCCTGGATTGTCATATTGGTTCTCAGTTAACGGAATTAGGGCCTTTCAAGCAAGCCAGCGAGAAAATGATAAACCTGTTAGCCCAGTTACAATCACAAGGCCTTAAAATCGAGCATTTGGATTTGGGTGGTGGCCTAGGCATCCGTTACACAGACGAAACTCCACCGTCAATCAAGGACTATGTGGCAACGCTTTGTGCAAGTACATCACAAGTCACACAACGCATCCTAATTGAACCCGGGCGCGCCATGATTGGAAATGCCGGTTTATTGTTAACTCGAACAGAATACCTTAAACACACACCAGACCGAAATTTCGCGGTTGTAGATGCAGCCATGAACGATCTATTGCGACCAGCACTGTATGGCGCTTACCATGACATTTTGCCCGCAAAGAAAAATAACACTGCATTACAAACGCATGATTATCAAATCGTCGGCCCAATCTGTGAGACCGGCGACTTTCTCGGTCATGATCGCAAGCTGAATCTGACTCATGGAGACTTACTGGCAGTGATGTCTGCCGGAGCTTATGGGATGAGTATGGCTTCAAATTACAATACCCGCTCCCGCCCCGCTGAAGTTTTGGTGGATGGTGATACTGTTTATCTTATTCGTCAACGCGAAACGATAGAACAATTGTTCGCAACAGAGACGATAGTTCCATAACACCATAATACTCGGATAAACTTCGGAATCGGTACTTTCTTATAGTAATATGCGACATTCAAAATATTAAGACAGAATTGTAATGATCAGCCTCTCAAGCAACGAAGACGAAAAATATCAGGACTTTATTCTGCAGGGTGTCTCACGTACTTTTGCTTTGACGATTCCACAATTACCAGAGGCATTGCGTCGTGTAATCGGCAATGCTTATCTGCTCTGTCGCATTACCGATACAATCGAAGATGACAACGCATTAGACACAATGCAAACACGTCAATTGTCGGATATGTTCTCTGAAGTTGTGTGTGGCAACATACCCACACAAAATTTTGTTGATGCACTTTTTCCGCTGCTTTCAGATCATACGATCCCCGCTGAACACGACTTAATTAAGAACTCATCAGCCATCATTCGTATTACGCACAGTTTTAACCCCACGCAGCGTAAAGCGCTGGAACGTTGTGTGCGAATTATGGGCCGCGGCATGGCTGATTATCAAGAGACAGAAACACTGGAAGGTCTAAAAGACCTGCCTGCAATGAATCAGTATTGTTATTACGTTGCAGGTGTGGTTGGTGAAATGCTCACTGAGCTTTTTTGCGATTATTCATCCGAAATCAATCAAAATAAAACCACCTTAATGAAATTGGCCGTATCCTTTGGACAAGGCTTACAAATGACAAATATTCTTAAGGACATATGGGATGATAGGAAACGCGGTGCCTGCTGGTTACCACAAGATATCTTTTTGAAAAACGGATTTAAACTCAATGATCTGCATCCAGACCAAAAAAACTTAAACTTTCAGGCCGGACTTGGTGAGTTGATTGGTGTTGCCAAAGGACATTTACAAAATGCATTGACTTACACTTGCATGCTTCCGCCGCAAGAAAAAGGCATTCGTAAATTTTGTTTATGGGCATTGGGCATGGCAGTCCTAACCCTTAATAAAATCAATCAACATCGCGACTTTAATGAAAGCACATTAGTAAAAATTACGCGTCGTAGCGTCAAAGCCACCATTATTACCACAAGCCTCTTTGCAAGTAATAACTGGGCATTAAATGTACTTTTTAAGACAACGTCAAGAAATTTACCGGATATTGAAAGACCCAAGGAATCATTGGTTAACTTGTAATCCAATTTCCTAAACGTATATTTCTACTTTTAAAATTTTAGGTAATACTTAGATATGAAATCACTGGTTACAGGCGCCACAGGCTTTCTTGGCTCAGCCGTTATGCGCAGTTTATTGTCAAAAGGCCACGAAGTCCGTGTATTAGTCAGACCCAGTAGTGACCGACGCAATCTTGCAGGTTTCCCGGTAGAAATAGCGGAAGGCGATTTGCTTGATCACGAATCACTAAAACGTGCAGTAAATGGCTGCGACAATCTTTTTCATGTCGCAGCAGATTATCGGCTATGGGTTCCAAATCCGGAAACCATGCATGAAATCAATGTCAATGGAACACAAGCACTTATTCTTGCAGCTGCCGAAGCAGGTCTCAAACGCATGATCTATACCAGTAGCGTTGCAACGTTAGGGTTACTTCAAGATGGTTCGTCTGCCGATGAAGAAACGCCTTCTAGTTTAGAAAACATGACAGGTATTTATAAGCAGTCAAAATTTATCGCAGAACAATTGGTCAAACAACTAACTGACAAACATCAATTGCCGCTGACCATTGTCAACCCTTCAACCCCCATCGGCCCATGCGATATCAGGCCTACCCCAACCGGTCGTATTGTCGTGGATACACTACAAGGCAGAATGCCCGCTTATGTCAACACTGGCCTGAATGTTGCGCATGTAGATGATATTGCGAATGGCCATTTATTGGCTTATGAACATGGAAAACCGGGTGAACGATACATTCTGGG
>JAHZIU010000367.1 GCA_022601315.1 Betaproteobacteria bacterium | reverse complement strand
AATACGCGCGTTTGCATGCTGCAATGGCACATCAAGGTAAGGGAGTATTTTACCATCTGCCATTAATGGAATAACCTCATCCACATGTGGATAGGGGTAAACATAATGTAAACGCACCCACACCCCCAACGTTCCAAGTGCCTGGGCCAATTCAGTCATCCGTGTTTTGATGGGCCTACCCTGCCAAAAACCGGTACGGTATTTCACATCAACACCATATGCGCTGGTGTCTTGAGAAATAATCAATAACTCTTTAACACCGGCATCCACTAAATGCTCTGCTTCCTGCATCACTTGATGAATAGGCCGACTAACCAAATCTCCACGCATCGAAGGAATAATGCAGAACGTACACCGGTGATTACAACCTTCTGAAATTTTAATATACGCATAATGCTTTGGCGTTAGTCGAATACCCTGAGGGGGGATTAAGCTTGTGAACGGATCATGTTGTTGCGGCAAATGAGTATGTATCGCTGACATAACCTCGGGGAGCGCATGTGGGCCTGTTACAGCTAAAACCTGCGGGTGTGCACGCTTAACCACATCTCCATCTTCTTTGGCTCCCAGGCAACCTGTAACAATCACCTTACCATTCTCGGCCAATGCCTCACCAATCGCATCTAATGATTCTTCAACCGCTTGATCTATGAATCCACAAGTATTAACGACGACCAAATCCGCATCTTCATAGGAAGGTGAAGTTTCATAGCCTTCAGCCCTAAGCTGAGTCAGAATCTGTTCTGAATCAACTAGTGCTTTTGGACAACCGAGCGAAATAAAACCAACTTTTTGTGTATTTTGTTTAGATAACATGTAATGAGGATGTGAAGCTGTGAAAATAATGGATTTTATATGACAAAACCACATAAGGTTTTTTTCTTACATCTACCAAGAAAAGGGGAAGGTATGAGTTTGACAAAGCAAAGATCAAATGGCCTGACAAAATCTATTAAGAAAATACAAAGATAAAACATATTACCTGTGCATATTATCTGGTTATTCTGAAATTGAAGAAATATCAATTTACTAAACTAACGCTTTAAACCTTGCCGCATCAATAATACACCAGAGATGAAAAATAACACCTATAATGGCGGGAAAAATTAAAACCGCAAAAAAATAATTAACACCAATGAATACAAAAAATAACAGCGCTGGCAATATGCGCCCCTGAACCAATTGTCCTAATCCAGGTATAAAGAAGCTGCATACTGCTGCAAGCACGTTACCACCAGAACCCTGCCCTGACATATTACTACTCCAATAAAAAACCTCATCTTTTGAGGTATGTATTAATCTTAATCACCCAGATATTGATCTTTCTGACTTGGCGCACCATCAGGCCATTCATTGAATGGAAAAGGCCGATGCTCGCTATTAAAAGTCAGATAAATTGTAATTTCATAAATATATGTACATAAATTCTGACCAAATTTCAGTAATTGCTCATTCATTTTACCTGTCAAAATAATTGCAACAAACTGAAATAACATAACACCTGTAATCAGAAATTTTGTTGCGCCATAAATTATTATAAAAAATAACATATACAGGCCACGTTGCCAGGTTTCATTTTTTTTTAATCTTTGTTTTATTTCTTCTTTCATTTTATTTTTCACAATAATAATCAACTGCGTTTATTTGGATTATATTACCTATCAAGCAATAAATTAATAGCATAATAACTAAGACATAGACTTGGGTGATATTTCTTGAATTAAGAAATCAAACAGACTTACAACATTCGCTCTGTCTGATTCGATCAAAAATAGCTGCACCAATCAGAGATGAGATATGCGTAAATGGTAAAGTATTAAGTACGATATTCCCGCTAAAAGATACGAAAATATTAGATATGACAAAACTCGAGCCAAAAATAATCAATAAATTTAGATTGCGGTATGAAATCGAGAATGAAGCATTGAAGTGACGCCTGGGGGAAAAACAACAGCTCACATTAAATCAGCACACAGATGAATCTAAATTAATAGCAGCATTATATTCTAATAGATTTCCAATAGTTAGATTTCCAATAAACATTATCCAACTTGGATATTATGACACCTCTTCTTTCAGAAACATGTAAAAATTTATTTTCTTCCAAATAAATTCCAACATGCCTAGAAGTTGAACCGGTTCTAAAAAAAACCAAATCACCCGCTTTTAAATCAGACTTTCTGATCTCTTTTCCCAAACCTGACTGCAACCTAGTCGTTCTAGGTAAATGAATACCCAATTTTTTCTTAAATGTTAGTTGCACAAATCCTGAGCAGTCGATACCATTCTTGCTGTCTCCACCTAATTTGTGACGAACACCCTGCCATTTACTATACTGCTTATATAATCTGTTTTTAACCCAGTCATCATCAGAAACACTAACTTCCTTAGTTTTTTGGACTGGTTCAAGCTGAACATAAGTCAAATTCTTTTCAGGCAATGACCCACAGCCAACTAGAAAGCAAATACCAACCCAAACTACAATTCTAAATACTTTTTTACCAGTACGTTTGATTTCCATCTGCAACCTTCATGATTATTAGATTATGGCAAATTGTTTAAAAATACAGTTTGCACGCAACACAGATCTTACTGGCTGATAACACGGGAATATATAACTATATCATTTCAATTGATACTTTGTAATCAATCTATACGCGATTACTGATTTTACCCATAGTTGAAAGCTTATATAGTACAGATTTTGCCATATCTTTCAAGGGTACAACTTCATCTACTGCGCCCGCTGCTATAGCCTCTTTTGGCATACCAAATACGACGCAACTGGCTTCATCTTGCGCCAAATTATATGCGCCTGCGTTATGCATTTCCCGCATACCTTCTGCACCATCTTTGCCCATACCCGTCAATATAACACCAATAGCATTCTTACCAGCATAATTTGCCGCAGAGCGAAAAAGCACATCGACCGAAGGGCGGTGCCTACTTACCAATTCACCCTGGTTAAGCTCCGTCATGTAATTAGCACCACTACGCTTGAGCAACAGATGCGAATGACCAGGCGCTACAAATGCATGCCCTGGAAGCACACGTTCACCACCCTGCGCCTCATGTACCGATATTCTACAAACACCATCCAATCGTTTCGCAAACGATTTGGTAAAAGCTTCAGGCATATGTTGCGTAATCAGAATACCTGGACAATCAGGGGGCAACTGCACAAGAAAATCTTTAATAGCCTCTGTACCACCTGTTGATGCGCCAACAATGATAAGTTTCTCTGTTGATGCGATTCTATTTGATACTGATGCTAATACAACATCTGCTGAAGCACTTTTATCCGCAGTAACTGTTGGGACATGTTTCTTAAGACGCGCTGATTTTGCTATACGTATTTTATGTGTAATTTCGTCACCATATTGCTTAAGACCAGACGCAATATCAACTTTAGGCTTTGCTATAAAATCAACAGCCCCCAATTCAAGTGCACGAAATGTAATATCAGAGCCTTTTTCGGTCATGGTCGAAACCATTACGACAGGCATTGGCCTCAACCGCATGAGTCGCTCAAGAAAATCCAAGCCATCCATCTTTGGCATTTCAACATCCAATGTAACGACATCTGGATTCATTTCTCTAATCATCTCACGAGCGACTAAAGGATCTGATGCCGCTCCAATTGCTTCCATATCGCTCTGACTATTAATAATTTCACTGAGCAACTTGCGTATTAGCGCAGAATCATCAATAACTAAAACTTTTATCTTTGTCATAGAACTCACTCAACTCAAATAGAAAAATTGTAGTTAGGAAAATAATTCAATTTCCCCAGAAGCTTCTTTTTTAAGTAAATCTGTACGGTAATTCTTTTCACGTAGTGAAATCGTATTATTATGTGTTGTTCTTAACTTTTTCACCATTACTTTACTGTTTTTAGGAAAAAAATAAACTTTACGGGGATAAATATCCACTAAATCTTGTGCGACCACTTTAATTTGTTCCATTGCCAGAAATTTCAAAACAAAATCCGAATTACGCTGGCCTACGTTGGCAACTGTCAACCCATCTAGAACATTACCACCGCCAAATACTTTAGCTTCAAGATTGGCTCGACGTGCGCCGAGTTTTAATAATTGATTAATCAGTACTTCCATTGCATATGTTCCATAACGGGCAGATGCATTCAAGGGGCTCTTTGAGTCACCACTCCCATCCGGGAGCATAAAATGGTTCATACCACCTATACCGCTTAAGTTATCTCGAATGCATGCGGCCACACAAGAGCCCAAAACGGTAACCAGCAGCATATCCTTATTTGTTACATAATACTCACCAGGCAACAACTTAACAGCCTGGCTATCAAAACCTCGATCAAAATATAAATTAGTCGCAATCTGCTTATCAATAATTTCTGTCATATTACACCCTAGATTTTTTACTAAGCTCATAAACTGTTTTTTCACGTAACGTAAACAAATCTATTGCATGCTGAAAGCTTTCTGAATGACCGGCGAATAACAAACCATCTGGTGCTAGTAAGGGTACAAATTTCTCCAATATTTTATACTGCGTTGGCTTATCAAAATAAATCATGACATTACGACAAAAAATTGCATCAAATGGCCCACGTATTGGCCATTGATCGTCTAATAAATTAAGTTGACGGAATGTAATAAGATTACTAAGTTCAGGGCGTACTCTGGCCGAGCCAGCATGACGTCCTTTACCTTTCAAGAAGAAGCTTTTTAATTTATCTTTAGGTAGTTTTTCCAACTTATCCAGAGAATAAACTCCTCTCTGAGCTGTTTCCAGAACATTAGTATCCAGATCAGTCGCCAAGATATGAACCGGTGGCGTAAATGTCTTATAAGCTTGCACCATGGCCATTGCCATAGAATAAGGCTCTTCTCCAGTAGAAGACGCACTACACCAGAGTTGGATTTTATTATTATTTTTTCGCTGTTCTACATGTTTCTGTAAGATAGGAAAATGATGTTGTTCACGGAAAAATGCTGTGAGATTGGTTGTTAATGAATTTGTAAACGCTTCCCATTCTTCCGAATCGCCACGCTCCAAATTATCAAGATACGCTTTAAAACTTCCAATATTTTTAGCTCGCAGGCGTTTCGCAAGACGGCTATAGACCATGTTATGCTTGCTTGAAGACAGTGAAATTCCCGCCTGCTTGTAGATCAAATCTTTGATACGGTCAAAGTCTTTTGACGTGAATTCATATTCACGTAATCGACTACCAGAAACTTCATTTTTATCCAAAGCTGCCTCCTTTCACGTCCTACTGAATTAACCAAGCATCTTCAGATACTCATAACATTATCGGCAACTTTCAGATCAGACTTTATATAGCCATAATTATGCGTCTAAAATTTATAAATGATTGATATTAAACAATTAAAAATCAACAGATCTCTAATTATCTCCTCTCACACATCTCAGTAAATTTGCAGACCACTATTTTCAATGATACGAAAATACTCTATCTAAAATAGTAGCGTACCAGCTGCAAACTACAACAAATGATTTATACTCACTTT
>JAHZIU010000366.1 GCA_022601315.1 Betaproteobacteria bacterium | reverse complement strand
GGTGTGCCAAGATTAATGAGCAGCACGCCCGTTTTACTGGATGTGCCATGATGATAGATGGATTCGGATGTCATTTGTTTTGTTGCCAGTTTATGAGAAGAAATGGTTATTACTAATAATATGAATGATAGTATCGTATTTACCTGCGTATTGCATCAGCATCAGCATCAGTCAGTCAGGGTGCTTGGCGCTTCCTCAACAGGTAATCCGAATGGAAACTGAATTGTTCAATAAATAATTCAAGCCGATGTGGATAAGAAACTTCCTGTGGTACGCAGAAACTCAATGGTAAGGAAACTGGCTCCGATATTGTTGACTGCTTTATCGTTCCGACAATAAACAACTTCAGCGACTGCTTTAAAGTGATTGGCGTCAACTTTAATCACTTGATTAATTTCTAGTGGCTGCTGTGCAGAAAAACTTAAGCCAGTTGGTGATAAGTCTCCAAGTAGAACTTGCATCGGGTTTCCTGGCCAATATTCATAGATATTGGCTTGCTTGGTTTGTTGCATACGAGGGAGACTACGGCGTGGTGCATTGGTAAAAAAATCAGCTGGCAGCGACAATGGACTTGAACAATCCATACAAAAGTGTTCAAGTTCCATAAAAACCTCATTTGCATAAGGTATTTTGCAAAACTTGCAATAGTGTTTAATTACCGATTGATACACATGACTTACAGCCGTTCCAGGCTTATTTCCTTGATCTATTGTAGAGAGTGCCGTTTTGTTTCCATCCTGCTGTGTTTTTATACGTTTTGCATGCTGTAATTTTTCAATGCTTGCTGAGTGCGAATGTAATTTCAGTAATGTGTCATATTGTTGTCTTCGCTTAGAATCTCCCACGACATAGATTGCTTCATCAAATAATTGTTGATTTTTACCGGTTGATCGTCTAGAAAGAGTTTGGTAGCTGGCTTTGATTATTTCAGCTTCCGCATCGTTCTGAACATGTAATATTCTGTAGTAGTTCCGTCGATTTTTACTGTTATATATGATGTCATTTTGGCTCGATGTGCCTTCATCTGAGCTGTATACACCGCCTTTTGACAGGGTCTTGATGTTATAACGGTTAAGTAACTCAATATCATATTCGGCCCGCATTTTGGGGTTGCGCAGGGTTGCATAAGCTTGATTTATGATACTTGCATCATGACCTTCACCACCGAGATCCGGGTGTAGCCGTAATTTCTGCATTAACGAGCGGTAGCTCTGTTGAATGACCTCATAAGTAGCATCCGGTTGAACGCGTAGAATACGGTAAAAATTACGACGGTTACTCATATAGAATTTGTTAATAATAATTGCGGTTTATAAACTGTTTGTAGATTCGAACTTAACAAAAAGCGCATTGGAATTTAACCATAAAATGTTGATTCATTATGGTTGAAATTCGTGGATATTGATCGGATAGTTATCATTATTCCCCAATTTTTAAATTGACGGTCACGTTACATCAATTATTTAAAATAGTCCGGCAACTTCTAAAAACAAACAGTCCCGCTAACAAGAGCAACCCGGTGGTCGGCGTTGATATGAGTACAGAATTTGGCATTGGGCCATTTCCAACACCATTTAATGTTTGGTTTGACGCTGCATAAACACCACCAGGTCCGCTAGGGCGTTGGGTGGTTTGCCAAAAAAAAGTGATGCGTTCGTTAGTGTCCCAGTTTGACCCTTTGGGCAACGTCCACACCAAACTACCATCACTAAGTCGTTCAATATTGATATCAACGCTATTAATAGCTGTATTCGTCTGGCTGAAATCGAATCCCGCGACACCAAGAAAACCGTGTGCAGGAAATTGTAACCGGAATTCAGTAACATCATTGAACGGTATAACAGAATCCGGTGCAGGAAATGGTGGATCATTCGGGAGATCCATTCCAGGTATCACCTGATGTTGATAGGTATAAACAACATCTTTAAAACCAGTGACGGCAGCGGCAGAGCAGTCAGCGGCAAAACGTGTGTCGCAAGATACTGAACTGATCAGATCCGCGATACCAATTACGTCACCTCCCGGATCAGTAAACGTAATTGTGGTTTCGACTTCAGGGCCAACTGGACCAACGATCTTGGCACCCAGCGATAAAGTGGATAGGTCGGTAGCGATAATTGGAGCCGCTTGTGTTATCGATGAGAAGAGGAATGCAAAATATAGAGTGATTGTAGCTGCAATAAATGTACGCATACTCATTTTATGCTCCTTGTGGGGTCAAACGGCCAAGCCGCAAGTAATTGCGGTATTCAGGAAAAATAAATGTACGGCAAGTTTAATTGACTGTCAAAAAATGCTTCTTTCCCGTTACGATTACTAATCTCGAGCAGCCACCTAGTGTATTCCAAATTCTTCAAGTAAAGCGATGGAAGCCTCATTTTTACTGTCCCTAACACGGGATTTAATTTTTGTATCTGTTAAACGAGTGCGATCCGTATTAATATACAAATTGAGTAGCATTTTTAGACCTTCCGGGTGATTTGCTGCAAATCTGAAAAGATT
>JAHZIU010000365.1 GCA_022601315.1 Betaproteobacteria bacterium | reverse complement strand
TGTACGGATGCTGTTATCAGGCATAGCCTCCTGGTAAACAGGCTGCTGCATTGTCGATACTGGTGGCGTTGACATTGATCCGCCACCTCGATGATGCATTAACTGGTCCAATGGCAAATACAACAAATTGTTACCACCTTCTTGATCAATTACGATCTTACTCGTCTTCGAAAGTACTTGTTGCATCATGTCCAGATATAAGCGTTCACGCGTCACTTCTGGTGCTCTGCTATACTCAATTTGGACTTGCTCAAAACGACTGGCATCACCCACTGCACTGGCAATAACACGCTCTTTATAACCTTGCGATTCCTCAATCAAGCGTGCTGCATTACCAACTGCTCTTGGAATGACATCATTCGCGTAAGCTTCACCTTCGTTTCTTTGTCTTTCTTTATCTTGCCCAGCCTTTACAGCATCATCGAATGCCGCCTGCACTTGTTCAGGCGGTTGCGCATTCTGCATGGTGACTCTACTGATTGAAATACCGATTTCATATCGATCCAAAATTTGTTGCATCAAAATTGTCGCATCTGCTGCAATTTGTTCACGACCTTCATACAAAACAGAGTCCATTTTACTTTTACCAATCATTTCACGAATCGAAGATTCTGCTGCCTGAAGCACCGCATCATCAGGGTCTCGATTGTTAAATAGAAAATCCTCTGGATTATTCAAAATATATTGCACAGCAAATTGAATATCAACGATATTTTCATCGTCAGTCAGTATTAATGATTCTCTCAGTACTTTGCTGCGCACATTATTGCGATAACCAATCTCAACAGTACGAACCTGACTGATATTAACGATTTCCACTTGCTCAACCGGGTAAGGCATATGCCAGCGTAACCCTGCAGGTGTAGTATCTGAATATTCACCAAAACGGAGCACCACACCTCGGTGACCCTCGTCAACAATATAAAAGCCACTAGCAGCCCATACAACTAACAATAACCCTAAGATCAGTGCAATACTGCCACCCCCAGGCTTATTAGCGTCACCACGACCGCCTGAGCCGCCTTTACCTTTACCGCCATCACCATCTTTCGAGCCAAAAATATTATTAATTTTTTTATTGACATTACGCAGCACATCATCCAAATCAGGTGGACCAGAGTCGCCTTTATTCTTTCCCCATTGAGGATCGTTTCCCATAATTAATTCCCGTATTGTTCGTTCAAAAATTCACTTGTACCGTAGCACAGCCACCCGTTACCTTCTCAACATCTATAGGTCCTTCTCTCAACTCTTTAGGATTTTTTGGAATAAACTCAGCCAGTGCCTGCCGCACAAATTCCAAGCCCTCTCCAGTTTTCGCACTTAAACGAATACGCGATATTCTACCATATTCATCACGTGCATAACCCACACCACTTGTTGACATATCACTCAAATCTATCTTATTCAATATTAATACTTGAGGAATTGTATCTGCACCAATTTCTTTTAATAATTTATTAACTTCTTCTATTTGTTCGTCCCGATTTGGACTCATGGCGTCAACAACATGAAGTAGTATATCGGCCTGCACAGTTTCTTCAAGTGTTGCTCGAAACGCAGCGACCAAAGTGTGCGGCAATTCACGAATGAACCCAACTGTATCTGAAACCACAACTGAATGATGTTCTGTAACAAATAATTTCCGTGTCGTCGTATCCAATGTTGCAAACAACTGATCAGCAACATATGTTTCTGCACGAGTTAGGCGATTAAATAATGTAGATTTTCCCGCATTCGTATAACCAACAATCGAAACAGATAACACTTGCGTTCGTTGCCTTGAACGCCTTCTAACTTTACGCTGTCGCTGCAGGCTCGCCAATTTTTCTTTGAGTAATTTAACGCGTTTCCTAAGTAGTCGACGGTCTGTTTCTAATTGTGTTTCGCCAGGCCCACGTAAACCAATACCTCCCTTCTGACGTTCCAAGTGTGTCCACCCGCGAATAAGCCGCGTTGCAAGGTGCTCAAGCTGTGCTAATTCTACCTGTAACTTGCCCTCATGACTTTTAGCGCGCTGTGCAAAAATATCAAGAATCAAACTAGTGCGATCTATTACGTTACAATCCAAATATAATGATAGATTGCGTTGTTGAGCAGGCGAAAGATCATGATTAAAAATCACTATCGCTGCATCAGTTTGTACTAAAACTTGAGATATTTCATCGGCCTTACCGCGACCAACAAACATTTTTGGATCTGGGCGCGAACGCTTACCTTCAACAACAGCGAGGATTTCAAGGCCATCACTAATAGCTAATTGCTGTAACTCTTGCAAACGCTCGGTATGCAGTCCATCACCAAAATCAAGGCTCACTAAGATCGCAGCATTTATTTTTTTTGCCGCATGCATACCTGAGTAATCAGGCATTAAGTCTCACGTGTTTCAATTGTTTCTATAGGAATAGTGACTGCTCTCGCCGGCACTACTGTAGAAATTGCATGTTTATACACCATCTGCGTAACAGAATTTTTTAACAGTACAACATACTGGTCAAAAGAATCAATGTGTCCTTGTAATTTAATCCCATTAACTAAGTAGATCGATACTGGTATATGTTCCTTACGCAGTATATTTAGGAATGGATCTTGTAGTAACTGCCCCTTGGCACCCATGGGTAGCTCCCTATTCTAATTATTGGTTACAGGAATAGTGACTCTACTTTATTTTCTGATGCAAATCTACTTTTGCGAATAATAAATTAAAATTCTGTTAATTAATTCTATTTATTACAGTGTTTATCAAGCGTACAAAAACGAAGCAAAATTTCTTTTAAATTACATAAACTCACCCAAGTTACATGAGCAACTTGGGTGAAAACAATGTTTCCTATAACAACCTAAACACTAACCATTTCCACTCAAAATGGTTCAGGTCTAGGTGTATCATTAGTTGAAGGTGGCATGATTGGCATTTTAAAATCAGGCTGCTCGCCTGTCAGTGTTTTCAAGAATGCCACGATACTGTCAACTTCTTTTTTATTGAAATCTATATCCAATTGTAATTTACCCATAATTTTGACAGCTTCCTCTAATGTGTCTACAGCGCCATCGTGAAAATACGGATAGGTTAACTCAATATTACGTAGGAGTGGTACTTTAAAAAAGTGGAGATCAGCATCTTTTCCAGTCACTTCTTTGCGACCTTCAGCTTTACTATCTGTTTTATATGGGTGATGAACACCAAATTTCTGATAAAGTGTACCTCCAACACCCGGGCCATTATGGCATCCGGCGCAACCCGCACTCTTAAATAACTCATAACCATCTAATTCTTGCTTGTTAAGCGCTTTCTTGTCGCCTTCTAACCACTTATCAAAACGTGAGCCTGGTGTCACTAACGTTTCCTCAAAAGCAGCGATCGCAGTGGTCACACGATCAATATCAACCCCTTCAGAACCAAATGCTTTTTCAAAATATGCGCGGTATTGTGGAATAGAACGTAAAACTTCCACAGCCACTTTATGTGTTGAAGCCATCTCTCCCGGGTTTGCAATTGGGCCACCCGCTTGTTCTTTTAAGTCTTTCGCACGACCATCCCAAAACTGGGCCAAATTCATACTGGAATTCAGAACAGTCGGAGCATTAATCGGCCCTTGTTGCCAGGCATGACCAATAGAGGTTGGAATATTATCGGTGCCGCCCATACTAAGGTTATGGCAAGAATTACATGAAATAAATCCTGACTTTGATAAGCGCGGATCAAAAAACAACATCGTACCTAACTCAACCATATCAGTATTTTGTGGTTTAACTGCCTTAATTGGCTGAATAGGCTCATTAGCTGCTGACGTATTTATCGAAGTGGCAAGTGCGCCAATTGATAGTAACGACACAACCAGTGTACGTATCATCATCGGTATTTTCCCTTAAAAACGGCTGTGACGGCGCAGCCGATTACGCCTAACGAGACACCCACAAATGGGAATCTATAAAAACAAAATAAAACGATATAAATAAAAGTGCTCAGAATAGCACTCAAGCAATAACCTGAGATCCTTTAATCTTACTTGCTATTTGACACTAATTTCTTTGACTTTCTCATTTCTCTCATAATCTGCAGTTTGTCGAGGACCTGTTTTTAATAAGCGTGATAATTCGGTTAACGCCTGTTTGTAGACCTTGCGTTTAAATTCAACCACAGAATCCAATTCAATCCAATAATGATTCCAACGCCATGCATCAAACTCTGGATGTGAACTGGTACGTAGCGACACATCACTATCGCGCCCAATTAAACGTAATAAAAACCATATTTGCTTTTGACCTTTGTAATTACCACGCCACTCACGCCTAATCCAACGGTCCGGCACCTCATATCGCAACCAATCGCGGGTGCGGCCAACAATTTCAACATGATTAGGTCGCAAACCTACTTCTTCTGTTAATTCCCTGTACATAGCCTGTTCAGGGCTTTCACCCACCTTAATACCACCTTGGGGAAACTGCCAAGAGTTTTGTCTGATCCGTTTACCCCAAAAGACCTCATTGCTTGAATTCAGCAAAACTATGCCAACATTGGGACGATATCCATTTCGGTCAATCATGTGAGTAACCCATTTGACCCATCAAATAGTTTGAATTTTTTCATACTTTACTTCAGATTAAAAGTAATCATAAAACAAAAATTCATTCTCTTCGCTTACTTTTTTATATTTATGATCTGTTACACCGGAATGATAACTTGACTTAAACACACTTAGCTAAGTTTTTCAAGGTAGAATCAACGCTACTTTTAACAATCATCATAATGGAATCATACATGCGCGTCTCGCAATTTTTCATTTCAACACAAAAAGAAGCGCCTGCTGAAGCAGAACTGACTAGTCACAAATTAATGGTTCGCGCTGGATTAATCAAGCGCCTCGGTAGTGGACTATATTCCTGGATGCC
>JAHZIU010000059.1 GCA_022601315.1 Betaproteobacteria bacterium | reverse complement strand
GGTGAGAGGATCGAAATTACCGATGCGCTGGACGCTACAATTTCAATACGCACAGATGGCGTTAGTGAAACAGCAGCAGTAATTGGTGAAATTGATGGCGGAGGGGGATTGCATGAACATCTGGATTTTTCTGTTTTTGATGCTTCGAACGCGCTAAATGGAAGTGTAGGTGCATATCGCATACAACTTAAGTTAATTGAAACCGAAGCGCAAAGTGAACTCTCTGTTTCTATTGCGACTGCGCCTATTACCATTGTCTTTAATCGCGGGCTTGAAAATGAAGCATTTGAACTTGCGGCTTCTGCAGCAGCCGACCTGAATAATAACGCTGTCTTTGTTGCAGACACCGGCATATTAACGATCCAAGAAGTAAAAGCTTTGGGAACCTACTATAAAGTGAAATTACAGCAGGTCGGAAATGGCCAGTTTCAGTTGATACAAGCTGAAGAGGTTTCCAAAATGGAGTAAAAAGTATTGCCAATATAAGTCAAATCAAATTAAAACCCATACCGAAATGCCAGATAAATGTTGCTGTTATTCCGGAATTGACCGAAAAAGGTATGGGTTTTTTTGCCGCCGAATATATTGCCGCCCAGTTCAGCGATCCAATGATCATCAACCCGGTAATTCACCTTTGGTCGTAAATAAAAATCTTCATCCGAAGGTGAATAATAGCTGAATACCGACCAGGTTACATTTTGGCTATGCGTGAGCAGTGTCAATCTTGTCGTTAATAGATGTCGATTTTCATCACGTGCAGGAAGCCCAACGGGTAGGGTACGTAAATAGTTATTGTGATTAAACATATGCTCTAGATAATATTGTGTGGCTAGTGTCAGATTCTTGACGATTTCCTGCTCATAACCTGCCAACACTCTAAACTCGCTATTGTTAACAAATGCGTTACTTCCATTGCGATCATCGCGTGAGTCATAGTATCCAACTTCAATATTGCCGATACCCTTTCCCAAGGGGCCGCGAATACTGCCACCCGTCACACGTAGTTTCGGAAATAATACGAGGTTGTTTGTTGGATCAAAACCACCGGGGCTTTTCCAGTGCCCGTCATAGAAATACACTGCAGTTTCGTAAGTACCAATGTTGCGATAAAGGCGCAAGGCCAGTTCACCATCTTTTGGTCTATTGCTATGAGCAATGGCATTGCGGCCAGCAATTGCACCCAGTTGTGGTGCAAAAAATGAAATACGTCGACCATCAATAAATCGATCCGCATCAAATTCCGGTGTGTAAGCGATATCTAGATTGGCCCAATCACTGAATAATGAAGTCTTGAGTGTGTCCGATGGTGCTTTCAAATATTCTTCGTCACGGCCGATAAAAAATGCATTCCAATCTTTTGGAAACAGGTCATTGATAAATAGCAGATCGCCCGTTCCCCAAGTAAGGATTTGCCTACCTGCCTTGATGTCCATAAAACTTGTTGGAGAGAAAGCCAGGTTTGCGCTGCGTAAATCAATCCAGCCACGGCCTGTATTCAGATCAATTTTGTGAATCCTTGTGGCGACCTGATCATAAATTAAATCAGTTGTCAGATTGAATGTTACGGATTGAAAGCTCTTGTCTAACTCTAATTGCAAGCGGGTTTCTGCAATCGATGTTCCGCGTTCATGCGTATCGTTAACCACGCGCGTACCGCCTCGCGCTTCCCAGAAACCGGTTAATGCAAACGGTAATTTAATATTTGCCCAGGAATCTGAAAAAGATTCGGTGTCATTTTCCGCAATTGGTTTTTCCAGTAATGCTGGTGTCGGTGCACTATCTAATCCACTTGGTAAAGTCGGTTCGTTACCCTGAACTTTACGTGACACGGGTTTCTTGGTGTTGAGACCAGCGGGCAGGTCTGGTTCATTGCCAATGTCTTTGCCAAGTCCAGTCGGTAAAGCCGGTTCTTGCGCCATTACCGGTAATGTTAGCAGCCAATAGAAAAAAAACTGAATGACAGATGATTTCATTAACGCAGAAATTGTCTTGGCGGCTTGCGTAAATAACGTTCACTAAAGATATCATCGGGTAGGCCAATATCGTATTCCACATCACTGTATTCCATTACCGTTTTGCTACCAGTCTTTAGATTTTCCATGCTGGCCTTAGTGACCGTCGGATGCCCTTGAATGGTGTCAACTTTAAGTGCTGTGGCAACGCGGTACTTGTTGCCTTGTGCATCATAATATTCAACTTGTACCGGGATGAATGAGTCCTTATGGATATACATCTTGTAGTAATCGAATTCTACCGAGGAGGGGTCTTTCGGTGTATTTTTGAGTACATAGTAATTATCTGTTGTCTCGACTAATTCATGGCTGTCTTCATCAATTTCCCGGCCTGAAACATCTTCGTAATAGAAATCCGAGCCGACGAAGCTGGTGCGTTTATCTGATGCAGCAATACGCTTTACCAGATCCAGTGCAGGTAAATACAACCAGCGTTCATCATCAGAATCAAGTTTCTTCCAAACCAGAAAGCCCATCTTGTTGACATCAGCAGGGCGCGTAAAATAGACGTAAAATTTTTGTTCGCCCCGGTAGACACCATTCTCCATGGCGTCTGTTTCAGGGATATCTTTACGCAGGATTGTCATGCGCCGGTTACGCACACGCTCTTGATTATCTGTAATGGTCATTTCTACTTGGGCACGTCCGTCCTGGCCTGCGTAATAAGAAACTTTGTTGGCACGGTGGACAATTTCATCGACAGTTAATGATTGAGCAAAAGCCTGTCCACTTGCAAATACAATGACAATGCAGGCAACGATTAATTTTAAGTTTTTTTTCATGTTGCACCTCCACATGATTGATCAGAAATTACTAATTGTTGTAGATTAACTATTAAGCGTTTACCGAAAAAGCTTTGTTTCCAGCATTCGAATTGTTGCAGGTAAGATTAATAATGAAGCAATACCAGCGCAGACGATAATCGCAGCGATGAATACACCCACTGTTTTATAGGGAATGAGCGGCGCCGC
>JAHZIU010000364.1 GCA_022601315.1 Betaproteobacteria bacterium | reverse complement strand
GATGAAGCGAAGGCTAAATTTCGCGAAGAAATTGAGGATATTCATGTATTGTTTAAAGATTTTATTGTTCAACACCGACCCGGTGTTGACATTGTTAAGGTCTCTACCGGTGAAAGTTGGCCTGGAACACGCGCATTGGAAAAGAAGCTGGTCGACGAGCTGAAAACTAGTGATGACTACTTGCTGGAAAGTAGTAAAGATGCTGATATTTATGAAATCATATATATCAATAAAAAATCATTGACTGAAAGAATGGGACTCCAGGTACAGCGACTTTTCGATAAAGCGCAGTATGGTTGAATTGCATTTTACCTCATGTGATGGGCGTTATTCTGTATGAGGTCAGTGCTGCTTCATATGATAATCAGCATGCAATTCTTTATCTACCTTTGGCAGATACTTCGCTGCAATTCGGGCATGTTTATGGTGAATATCGTGATGCATGGTCGCATAAACAACATCAATGCCATAAACAAGTATGGTTAAATATTCAATATATTTAGGTAATGGTATTGGGAAAGTGCCACTACTACCCGAACGATAATGGACAAGATGAAAGAATACAAAGTCATTAACTATATAAGTCGTTCGCAGTACCAACCACCAAATCAAGAAAGCAGTTGGTGAAATTAAAAACATCGAGATAAAGAGTGATAGCCTGATGGCAATCATTGTTGCTAATTCTTGAGAGATACCATTCGCTTTGATATATCGGAATGTCGCTTGTTCTTGCTGTGTAACTGCGCCAAATAAGGCTTTTAAGGGGCCGCCCATAATATGAAAGGCATCGGGATCATTGGTGGTTGCCACATATTTATGGTGCCTCATATGCATATCTCGGTATTCCCGGTAACCCATATTAAATGGTGAAAATGGGATGATTTGTAATCGAGATAGGTAATCTAATTCTTCTGGTCTTCTCAAATGAAAAAGTTCATGAAATACAATCATCCAGCGTGTCACTGCTACAGAAACAATGACAACCATCAACCATATATTCAGCCAGCCAGTAACAAAAGCACCAAAACAAACGAATATGGCGAAAGTAAATAAATGCAGTTTTAACTGATATTCCCGTGCATCATTATTGTCTGCATAGTATTGATTAAATGTCTGCATAATTGTTGCCACATAGAAATAAATATTATTTCAATATTTAAGTGAGCCGGGTTTCGATATGATTATAAGCAGTAAGATTAAATTTAGTTTGCGAACACCGGGGCGTCCTTAAAACCGAGTCGGCCAACGGCAGGTAGCTTAACGGCTGGCCTTAAGATGTCTACCCCAAAGCTAAGACCCAGCAGATTGAGTTCTATACCTTCAGCAAGACCTAATGTGAGTCCGAGAAGTCCAAAAACTGAAACTTGAACGCCAGTGCCGGATTCAGATATCGCGTACAAATCTCCATCATTCACCCAGTCTTTGCCCACGGCATTGGCTGGCAATTCGACCTGAAGCTCGTTTACATTGCGAATGATGTGTGAAACAAATGAATTGCTGTTTGGGCCTGGATACATTCTGTAAAAGTTAGGATACTTGTAGGATAGAATGGCAGCTTTAATTTGAGGGATTGCGGCTTCAGCTTCTTTTCCCCGAATGTCCGTGATTAATTCGGGAATGTTGCCATACCATTTCCTGTCAGGAATATCTTTTTTGCCTACAACGGCTTTTCCCCCATTGCGAGCTTGCCAGCCGATGACATGATAGACTTCATAAGCTTCGGCATTTTTTTCCTTAAAGGCGACCCACGAATGGACTGCTAAGTATTTGTGCCAGTTAAAAGTTCGCGCCACATAAACATGAACGATGGCTTCTTTGCTTTCGTAGGGAGACGGTGCAATATTGGCGCTGCTGCGATCAGCGGTGCGCCAGTCAGAATGGGCGTAACTTGAGAGAAGTATGGAAAGCGCCAGAATTAAATATTTAGTCATAAGTCTATGCATGTCGCGGCGTAACTATGTAATACTGAAGTTCATGCTGTCGTCGTGGTTAGCGAGGAGCAAAATACACCATCTTGATGCCTGTTGATGCGTATAACATCAAGTGGAAGAGGTGTTTTTAGAGAGGGTTTGACATTAGATTTGAGTAAATACATTTCGAGATAAATTGTAGAACTTTTAATCTGTTTTTCCTACGTTCGGACTATGGTCCGGGAAGTATAATATTTTGGGTATACCTGGATGTTTTATTTTTTGTTTTCAAATGGGCGTAATTCTCAATTATGACATCTGTCGCCAGTAGGGTTTATATAGTAACACTATGAAAGTCCGCTTGCAGCTTAGCGTTACTGACGCCATAATTGATAATACACATAAAATGTAGAGGGCATTGAAATGAGGGTGTTTTTAATTATTCTTTTGCTGATCATGAGTCAGATAGCACTTGGACAACCAACGGGACAGCCGGCGACTTTGCAAGGTGCAGTATTAACCATCCCGCAAGGGGCTGTCATGGATAACGACACTCCTAGTTACTTTACAGACATACAGTTGAGTTTTGAAGGTAATGGAAATTTTAGTATGATTGATGCACAGACCAATAATCTGGTTGCTATTGATTCTGTACAGAGCGCCATACTTGAATTTTTCCCTGTACAGGTGAGTATAACAGTCACCGGAAACAAATCAGTGCCTTGTGTTGAATTGCTGCCGCCAGCCATATCAAGACAGGACAATCTGTTTGCTGTGGTATTGGCTGAAACCCAGCTGGGTCCAGCAGAGTCTTGTATTGCCGTGATTGATCCTTTCGAAACAACATTTGCGCTTGATGTTAAAGAACTTCCGGCTGGAACTTATACGGTACGGGTTAATGGAACAATTGAAAACTCATTTACACTAGAGATAGACAATTTCCCTGGCCAATAGCCATTTTGTTTACTTTACTGGTAATCTTGGTTTCAGCGTGTTTAGGTTATAAGCCATTCGGGGTAAGCGGATACAAGCGGATAACATAGAAGTTAAAAAATGCTGCTTGTGTTGTTTATGATGTTGTACGCATATTATCAGTTGTGAATTTTGGTGTATATTGAATTGATCATAAGTTGTACAGCAGACTTGCTCTTTAAGTTTCTTGCTTGTACCCTTTAAATATATATCTTGCAAGAAAATATGAAATGCTGCCCCGCATAGATTTGAGGCAGAGTTGAGCTGTTGGTGTGTACGTAGGAAAGGCTGCAAATGTGACATCAGGATTATTCAATAACCGGATCAAACTGGAGGCAAAATTGAGTAACAATAACTTTGTGGTGCGTAAAGCCGCTGTATTGGGCGCAGGTGTGATGGGAGCGCAAATTGCGGCGCATCTGGTGAACGCCAATATTGAGACGTTATTATTTGAATTGCCAGGCGATGCAGATAATCCTAATGCCAATGTAGTTAAGGCGGTCGAAAAACTGAAGAAGCAAGAACCCGCACCTTTATCGGTCAAGGATAAAGCAATTACGATTCAACCGGCGAATTATGATCAACATCTCGAATTACTTAAAGATTGCGATCTCGTCATTGAAGCGATTGCTGAGCGTATGGACTGGAAAAGTGATCTATATACCAAAGTTGCGCCGTTTCTGGGCGAGCAGACTATTTTTGCCAGTAATACATCCGGTTTGTCTATTAATCAATTAGCCGCAGCTTTTCCAGAGGAACTACGCCATCGTTTTTGCGGTATTCATTTTTTTAATCCGCCACGCTATATGCACTTGGTAGAATTAATTCCT
>JAHZIU010000058.1 GCA_022601315.1 Betaproteobacteria bacterium | reverse complement strand
GTGTGCAACAGTGTTAATTCCAATTGCTTAATCTGATCAGTAATATGGCTGTCCATTAATAATAATTTACGTAACGCGCATCCCTGCTTGCGCTCCATCGTCGGGTGTCAAAATATACAGTTCCTTGGCATCATCCCCACCAGCTGCAAGCACCATACCTTCCGATAGGCCAAACTTCATTTTGCGTGGCGCCAAATTGGCCACCATCACCGTAAAGCGCCCTATTAATTGTGAAGGGTCATAAGCAGACTTAATACCTGCAAAGACAGTACGCTGTTCAGTGCCTATATCCAGTGTCAGCTTTAATAATTTGTCCGCTCCTTCTACATGTTCGGCGCTAACAATTTTAGCGATGCGCAAATCAATTTTCTTGAAGTCATCAATAGAAATTGTTTCTGCAATAGGAACAATAGCATGTTGTTGTCTTTCCGCATGTCGCGTACGCGAATGCGTGCCGCCAGACTGCGTAAGACTTTCTTTATTGGCAACTACCAAAGCATCCACTTGTTTAGGGTCGATACGTGTCATCAAATGTTGATAAACATTGATGGTGTGCCCTGCTGGCAATAGCAAATCAGAGACTGGCTGTCCATCCTTAAGTTCAGGCCAGGTTAATGGTTCACAATTCAAGAACGTTTCAATGTGTTTGACGGTTTCGGGCAAAATGGGTTTTAAATAACATGAAAGCAGATAAAAAAGTTGTATCCCTAAACTACAAACACGTTGCAATTCATCGCTACGATCAGCGTCTTTGGCAATTTCCCAAGGCGCCAATTCATGGATCATTTCATTCGCTTCATCTGCAAATTTCATTACTTGCCGTACAGCCGTAGAAAAATCTCTGTCTTCAAATGCTTTTTCAATCACTTCGGGTCGCCAAGACGCAAAGTGCGCATCGACAAACGTTCGCATGACTTGGTACTGCTCTCCAGCAGCCAAGCTGCCGTCGAATCGCTTACTGATGAATCCAGCACACCGGCTGGCAATATTGACAAATTTTCCGACCAAATCCGAATTGACGCGTACCACAAAATCATCCAGATTCAAGTCAATGTCCTCCAAGGACCCATTTAGTTTGGCCGCATAGTAATAACGCAGCCATTCCGGATTTAATTTTTGCTGTAAATAGCTTTCTGCGGAAATAAAAGTACCACGAGATTTACTCATTTTCTCACCATTCACGGTAAGAAAACCATGCGCAAATATTTTTGTGGGTGTTCGGTAGCCGGCATTTTCCAACATCGCAGGCCAAAATAACGCATGAAAATAAAGTATATCCTTACCGATAAAATGATAAAGCTCAGTGTCAGAATCTTTGCGCCAGAATTCATCAAAATCAATATTATTTTTTACACATAAATTCTTGAAGCTACCCATATAACCAACCGGCGCATCCAGCCATACATAAAAATATTTACCTGGCGCATCGGGGATTTCAAAACCAAAATAAGGTGCATCACGGGAAATATCCCAATCTGATAATTTATTATCATCAGCCTCCCCAAGCCATTCACGCATCTTATTGGCCGCTTCAGGTTGGAGATGATCTGTTTCGCATGCCCACTGACGTAAAAAATCAACACAACGCTTATCAGATAGACTGACAAAATAATGTTCCGATGATTTCCTAACCGGCGTTGCGCCAGAAACCGACGAATAAGGGTCTTTTAATTCGGTTGGCGCATAAGCCGCGCCACAAACTTCACAGGAATCACCATACTGATCTTTCGCAGCACATTTTGGACATTCCCCTTTCACATAGCGATCAGGTAAAAAAATATTCCTTATTGGATCATAAAGCTGTTCAATACTTCGCACCGCAATCAACCCTGCCGCCTTCAACTTATTATAAATATCTTCTGAAAAATAGCGTGTTTCATCTGAATGCGTCGTGTAATAATTATCGAAATGAATATTAAATCCTGTGAAATCACCCAAATGCTCATTATGTACACGGGCAATCAGCGCTTCCGGTGTAATACCTTCTTTCTCAGCACGTAACATAATTGGTGTACCATGCGTATCATCAGCACAAACATAATAAATATGATGCCCACGCATCTTCTGAAAACGCACCCAAATATCAGTTTGAATATATTCCACCAAGTGACCCAGGTGAATGTTGCCATTGGCATAAGGGAGCGCGGAAGTTACCAGGATTTTTCGCTTGTTCATTAACGATTACTTAATCAATTTGAATAAAGCGTAATTGTAACAAACTGTGTGCGTTACCCTGATATTTGTTACCATCCGAATTTCTTCAAATTGATATTTCTGGAAACAGCGTTAATAAGAAGCTTCAACAAAAAGCGTAGCGTTAAAAAAATATCCGTTGCGTGCATGATCTGCCTTTCCAGTAATGTTGAATTATTGACTTTATCCATTAATATTAAATTGAAGAAGCGTTCGATTAATTAATCAGTAGCAAAAAGGAGTTTCTTAGTGGCCATATCTGAGCAGCAAATCCAAACTGTTCTCTCAACGATTATTGATCCTACCACCGGCAAGGACTACATCACCAGTAAAGTAGTACATAACATCCAAATCGATCAAACCAACGTTTCTCTGGAAATTGTACTGGGTTACCCCGCCAAAAGTGTAACCGATTCGATCCATCATCAAGTGAACGAAGCGCTAGGCAGCATACCCGGCGTTGGCAATATTAATGCAACGATAACCAGCAAAATCATCCCACATGGTGTTCAGCGCGGTGTAAAACTGATTCCGGGTGTCAAAAATGTCATTGCCATAGCATCAGGCAAAGGCGGTGTCGGCAAATCAGCAACTGCCGTTAATCTGGCGCTAGCGTTGTCTGCAGAAGGTGCTTCTGTCGGTATATTGGACGCGGATATCTATGGCCCATCTCAACCACAAATGCTGGGCATCACCATTCATCCAGAATCGAATGATGGCAAGACTATGGAACCCGTCATGGCTCACGGCATACAGGCTATGTCTATTGGATTTTTAATTGACGTGGAAACCCCTATGGTTTGGCGCGGACCAATAGTCACACAAACTTTACAGCAACTATTGAATGACACCAATTGGAACAATTTAGATTATTTGATTATTGATTTGCCACCAGGTACGGGTGATATCCAACTGACTCTGGCGCAAAAAATACCGGTTACAGGTGCCGTAATTGTCACTACACCGCAAGATATTGCTTTACTGGATGCGCGCAAAGGATTGAAGATGTTTGAGAAAGTAGGCATTCCAATTTTTGGCATTATCGAAAATATGAGCACTCATACTTGCTCACAATGCGGTCATACAGAAGCGATTTTCGGCACTGGCGGTGGTGAAAAAATGTGCCAGGATTATGAAGTGGATTTACTCGGCGCACTACCACTCGACATTAAAATCCGCGAACAGACTGATATCGGGATACCCAGTGTAATCGCAGACCCGGAAGGACAAATTGCAGAAACATATCGTTTAATCGCACGACGTGTAGCAGTAAAAGTGGCCGAGTCAGCCGAAGACCATTCGGAGTTATTTGCCAAAATTATAATGGAAGATAATTGATTATAAGGAATAATTAATGACCATCAAATCCGACAAATGGATACGCCGTATGGCTCTGGAACAAGGCATGATCGAACCCTTTGAGCCGGATCAGATCCGCCATAAAGACGATCAGCGCATTGTGTCTTATGGTACCTCCAGCTATGGCTATGACATTCGTTGCTCGGATGATTTCAAATTATTCACCAACATTAACTCCACCATCGTCGATCCCAAAAATTTCGATTCAAATTCATTTGTTGACGTCAAAAACGATATTTGCATTATCCCACCAAACTCATTCGCCTTGGCTCGCACGGTCGAATATTTCCGTATACCACGCAACATTCTGACCATTTGTTTGGGAAAATCAACTTATGCCCGCTGCGGCATCATTGTTAACGTCACCCCTTTTGAACCCGAATGGGAAGGGTATGTCACCTTAGAATTTTCGAACACAACACCCCTACCCGCAAAAATTTATGCCAATGAAGGCGTGGCGCAAGTCATTTTCTTCGAGTCAGATGAAATCTGTGAAACATCTTATAAAGATCGGGGTGGAAAGTATCAAGGGCAGCATGGCGTGACATTGCCGAAGATTTAAAAATGTATCCAACCAGATAAATATTTACACGTCACATTATTGTTTTATCCGTTGGCGTAACAAGGGCCGTTGGAAAAACCTCTGGTCGAAAGCGCCTTTCTGCACTTGAAATGCTGGTGTGATATTGCTACAAACCAAGCCAAAACACCGTATCATTCCTTACCTTTGTTCAAATTAACCCAGATTTTCCATTAGATAAATTTCCTAATGGAAGCCATTAGAGAAACTTGTTGAATATAATGTGGTTTATCTAAATCAGAGTGGCCTAAATCCGCAAGTTTTTCTTCCAAGTGATTTCGACAAAAGTTGTTTATTTGATTGGTTTTTTGTTATTGGGAAATTGCTAATGGAAAATCTGGGATTAATGCATTACATTTGGGCAAATAACTTGTGACGATACTATTTACGTTACAAACACATTTACAGTTTATTTCCTATCTCTTATATTTCCAGTTTTTGTTCACCGTTACTATTTAGAACTGTTCTCTATTAACTGATCAATACGCGCTAAACTATTAGACCAACTGTAGTCCGATAGAATTCTATTTCTGGCAGCTTGTCCGATTAAATCATTCTGATTTTCTTCTAATAACTTAATAGTTTGGTTCGCGAAAGCTTCTTCATCGTTAGCAACAAAAATTTCTTTATCAGTAAGCGCGTAAATCCCCTCCATTGCTTGAGGTGAAGCAATCACTGTTTTTTCCATCGCCATGGCTTCCAACACTTTATTTTGTATTCCACGCGCAATACGGAGTGGCGCAACTGCAAGTGAGGCAAATTTTAAATAAGGCCTGATATCAGCAACTGTTCCAGTTACAACAACACCTTCAATTTTCGACAGTGATAACACTTGATCCGTTGGCTTGCTGCCAACAATATAAAACTGAAGATCAGGAAACTGAGCACGGATATTAGGAAATATCGCTCGTGCAAACCATTCAACAGCATCAACATTGGCCCAATAGTCCATCGCACCAGTAAAAACGAGTACGCGGTTATTTTCATTGTATGGATTTGAAAAATGATGCAAGGCCGAGAAATATTCAACATCCACACCATTATTAAAATAACTAATCTTATCGGATGCTTCTGGTAAAAACTGTCTGAATAATTCAGCTTCCTTTTCAGAAACAAATGTAGCACTATCAAATTCTAGCGCAATCTTCTTTTCATATTTAAGTAGTTCCTTTGATTCACGTCGATACACCCAATTCACAGGCCAAGACTTTGTTTCGGCATATTGCCGCCACTTGTCTGAATCAATATCAACAAAGTCTATAATTCGATGTATTGATTGTGCATGCTGCACATACTGTGCCATCGCAGATGAAAATACGATCACTTTATCAATAGCCTTTGTTTCAAGTAGATTGTTAACCCATTCCTGCATCTGAGCATTTCGATAATAAGACAAGGTCAAAGGTTTATTCGTAACCAGGCCAGTCATACAACGCATGCGTGAAAACGTTGGGTCCAACTGAACAAAACACGTTTCACTACAAAATTCTTTCACTTGATCTACATATTGCCAATCTTCTTTTGCATCAACAAAAGCACCCAAATGAACTGTATATTGTAAACTTAGGTGTTTTAGCAAATGATAGGAACGGATTTTATCGCCCTTATTCGGTGGATAAGGAATTCTATGAATTAGATAAAGAACTTCTTGCATAAACTTACCTTAATTAATTATAAACTTGGAAATCAATCATTTTGAATCAACCAAAACGAAATCTTTTGTGTCACTTAGAAAAGCGTGTAATTTAAATTAAACAATACTAGTTGTACTACTGTGCAGAATTAATTTTGCAGAACCATAAAATTTATACAAAGAAATGATCATATGTGAATATACTGTAAACAAAGCAGTGATTTGCAGCCATTTTGTAATCCAACTTAATAATTAATTGGTCAAGCTATTAAATACTTACTACAATGGCTTGAGTTATACAGGATAGATGCCGTCATAGTGACCTACAAGTTCTTTTTCAAATACTTTAAAATGGGTTGCAATGCAAAGGATAGAATAACAAAACAGCATATCTATTATTTAAATATAAAATAATTTTTATACTGAATGCCGACCTCATTTATTGTTGCATACTTCAATGTTTAATAACCAAACAAATATTCATGGATAAGCCCATAAAAGTACTTCACGTACTTGATCATTCACTGCCATTACACAGTGGCTATACATTTCGTACCCGTTCAATTCTTACGATTCAGCACCAAATGGGCATTAATACCGCTTTAGTTACTAGCAGTAAACATGCAGAAAACAGCGCCTGTAATGAGGCAATTGAACAAGTTGGTGACTTAACGTTTTACCGCACTTATCCAAGCTTTCTAAAAAATGTCCCTGTTGCAAATCAACTTGACGTTGTTTTAACATTGATCAAACGTCTCAAATCGGTCATTGAAATTGAGCAGCCATCGGTCATTCATGCGCATTCACCAAGCCTAAATGGACTTGCTGCGCTGCAAGTAGGCAAAAAATACAATATTCCTTTGCTATATGAAATGAGAGCCTCCTGGGAAGATGCCGCTGTCAGTCATGGCGTATGCAATGAAAATGATTTGCGTTACAAAATATCCAGAGCACTTGAGACTTATACTTTAAAACATGCAGATCATATTACAACCATATGCGAAGGTCTCAAAGGTGATATTCAAGCCCGGGGTATTTCACCTGAGAAAATTACAATAATACCCAACGCCGTCAACACTGAGCAATTTCAACCAATCACTATAAAAGATATAGAGTTATTGTCCCGTTTAAAATTGGATAATAAAACGGTATTTGGCTTCATTGGCTCGTTTTATGAGTATGAAGGTTTGGAATTGCTGATAAACGCCATATCAAAATTAAAAAATGAGTGTCCTGATATACATTTACTACTGGTTGGTGGCGGTCAAGCTGAAGACAAACTAAAAGAACGTGTAGCCCAAATGAATATTTCTGATCAAGTTACTTTTACTGGAAGAGTTAACCACAGCGAAGTGATGAAATACTACAGTATTATTGATATGCTGGTTTATCCAAGATTACCAATGCGATTAACTGATTTGGTAACACCGCTAAAACCATTAGAAGCAATGGCAATGGGACGACCATGTATTGCATCTGATGTCGGTGGACATAAAGAACTCATAAATAACAAGATAGACGGATTGTTATTTCAAGCGGGCAACCTGGATAGTCTTGTTACAGAATTAAAGTCTATTTATTTAAAAAAAGATTTTACAACAATTATCAAAAACGGTTTACATAAAGTAAAAGAAGAACGCAATTGGTCGATTAGTGTTGCACCGTACAAATCAATCTATTCATCATTGGCCACTCGCAATCATTAAACCTGTCTCATTTAAATACCAAAATCATACAGAATCAATAAAGAAATAATGAAAACCCATAGTAATTTTGAAAAAAAATGGAAAGAGAGATTTGAAGGCTATGCCAATCAAGCCGATGATGACGCAGGCATAGCGGGCTGGTCACCAACAGGACTAGATGCTCGTTTACGAAAATTTAATTATATATGGGGAAATAACAAGTTAGTGAATAGTTTCTGGTTAGATGCTGGTTGCGGTGCAGGCACCTATTCAAGGTTTATTACACACCAGGGTGCCAATGTTATCGGATTGGATTATTCTTTGCCTTCATTACAAAAAGCCATGTTAAAAGGTAGCGAATCAATTTCTTGGTGTGTTGCAGACATCAACAAATTACCCATTAAACAAGACAGTTTTGACGGTGTCATTTGTTTTGGTGTAACACAAGCCCTCGAGGATTCCGAAACAATCATACAAGGTTTATCAAAAGCAACAAAACCAGGTGGTCAAATTTGGATTGATGCATTAAATGGCAAATGCCTGCCGCATTCATGGGGCAAATTTATACGCCGGTTAAAAAAACGACCCATGCATTTGCGCTATGAGTCTCACAAAAATCTACTTAATCTTCTTAAGAAAAACAATATCGTTAATATTAGACTACACTGGCTCCCAATATTGCCCTCACGTTGGAATCGTTTTCAATGGATGGTCGAAACTAGCTTTTCCAAATGGCTCTTCCGTACAATTCCCTTTTTAGGGTTATTATTTAGTCATGCATTTATATTGTGTGGGGAGCGCGCAAAAGATGAATAAACTGATAAAAAGGAATTTTACATCGATCCCTCTTGATATCTTGACATCGTTTCTTTCTCCAATGGGTAAACGAGCTCGCTTATCCATTCTGATTTATCACCGGGTGTTAACAAAACCTGATCCTTTACTGAAAATCGAGCATGACCACACAAGTTTCGATGCACAAATAAACTTTTTGAGCCAACATTTTAATATATTACCATTACATGAAGCCGTACAACGGTTACACAATGAAACACTACCTGCTCGTGCCGCTTGTATTACTTTTGATGATGGATATGCAGATAATGCTGAAGTT
>JAHZIU010000363.1 GCA_022601315.1 Betaproteobacteria bacterium | reverse complement strand
CTGCAGATGGTTGGACTAATACAAGGCGAGAACCGATCATTAATCATGTTCTTGCACTGCCAATGCCTCTATATTTGTGTTCCGAAATGACAGGAACAGATCGTCACACATCAGAGAATCTTCTGGATCGGTCTATCACTATTTTAAAACAGTGCCAATACCTTTCAGGTAGGCTATTACTACTCAACAGTTATTTGTACATAGTATACGAGTATACTCATATATAAGCATAACAGTAAAAGTGAACAAATAAATGTTAATATAAAACGGTATGTGAATGATAAAATAAATATAAAAGATCGGTGCCATGAATAATGAATTGCTCTTGGACATGTATTCCATACAATAAACCTTTATTTGATCTACATTAAAATACCGAATTTTTCAGATATAGGAGGATTACACGCGATCAATGCGGTGTGTACCGATGGTCCGAAAGTAAATGTCAAGTTCCTCAGGGATTTTGAAGCGGAGTGCCCAAACTTATTGGGCACATATGTATGCAGTGCACATGTACTGCATAACCTAGCGAAAGACTTCCTGAAGCTAGATTCGGTAAACAAGGTACAAAATACTCATTTTGTATAAGTATTTAATATCTTGCTGATTTTTTACATCTGTTGATTTGATTGAAAGATCTTTCAGATTTGTCAAACAATAACCAAGTTTTTTCGAGACCATGCTGTTATCGGACAAGTCTTCAATGAACACTGCCAAAGATTGTATAACGCAAAACTTGCACCGAAACTGGGGTGTGACACGCGTTGGGGGTCTTATTTCCGATGCCTACATTGGGTACAGAAATGTTTTTCTGCAGTGGAAGCCAGTCTGCTAGATGAACGGTCAGCTCATGTAAAGAATAGAACAGTGGTGTTTGGAGCAGTAGCAAAATTAAGAGCGCATGAACAGACGTTAAGTTTCAGCATCAAGTTCCTCCGGTTGGTGACCCTTGGCACGCACATATTGGAAAGCGATGTGCCATACCTCGGTGCTGTTTATCCTTTGTAAGTTCATTTTACATGTATACTGGCAGGTATTTCTGTCACAGAAGTTTAGAGAATTTGCCCAGTTTAGATTACTTTTTGTTTATACTGCTCGGAAACTGATATTGCTTTTGCAGTAGTACGTCAATAATCCCTTGATACATTCACAGGTCTGCTTGCCTGTATTTGTAGTTTTGTAAAACTGGATTGTTTGCTTGAGGAAGATGGATGTGCATTGGCAGAGAAAGCAAAAACTTTGACGGCGCAGCGTTTAGACACAGTTCTAACGGACCTACATTTGCTTGCAACTGTCCTTCATCCAATGTATGGTCCTAAATACACGCTGAGCGATCAGGAGTTGCACAGCCGCGTGGTGAATGCTTTGAAAAGCTGTTGTGGAAAACTAGGATTGGACGTAAAAAAAGTGATTAATCAATTCTCTGCATATATGTGCAAGGTGGGTTAAATAAGGTTTTGTATTTTCTTTATTAGAAAATAAATGGTACAGTAATTTTTGCTATTGGATAATAGATAATTTTCCACTCCTGGGCAAAAGCATGAGCCAGACCAATTTTTCAATAATTTTGAAACAATTATATATTAAACAGACTAAGAGGGGATCTCCAAATTCAAATATTTTGAAGTACAAGGGCGTGCTCAATGCGTGGACGCTGCGCGCCAGCTACTTGTAGTTGCAAATAGAACAATTTCTATTCACAAACTATGACTAGTAGTTTTGCCGTTGATCATTGTCCACTCAACACCCGTCACACCAAAGTCACTGGCAGTCAAGCAGCAAACTTCGAACCGCTTTTTGATGTGAACCAATGTATCAAACTGCAAAACGGCAAAACTACTTGCCGCCAGCCGCAAAACTGCGCCAGTGTGAACTGAAAAGCGGGCCATCGGGCACCGTCAAGATGTTTATCTAAATGCTAGCAGAAGCAGACATTTTAAAACTTGTGAGCGCTGCTATTTTTCTTAAAATAATGGAACTAAGTGTTTACAAATATCTTTCCACAAGTAAATATGATGGTGCAGCTGAACTCTGCTATAGAACTAACAAACTTAATTATATTTTATGTATACTAAAAAAGTATGTTTTACATGTTACTGATATTTGATATTCCATTCTTCAATAGGTTTAGCTACATTAGATACATTTAAAAAATTTTTTAATTTAGATGGAGCCTACCTAGGTTTTCAGTTTTCATCATAACATTTGTTCCCCTTTTGCGTATCGTGAGAAAAGTTCCGGCCGGCCCAGGGATCCAAGCCTCATACAACACCGGCATGAGTTACTTGAACCTACAGCAGTTGCGGCTGGCAGATTGGCGAGTCAATGCACAAACTACTCAGCTACTCAGTGCCCAAAAAAAACACTTTTGTAACTCAAAGTTACACATTGATTTTCCAACATGTTTTTAACTCTTAGCCTTAAATACAATTTTTTTGGTTGAATTAAAAAACGTGAAGGAAGCATTGCATATTTGATATAAATAGCATGCTTAAATTGCAATATATTCCACACCAAACCACATTCAATTAAAAATGCTTGGATCATTTTGTGCCCAGAAGAGTAT